>CAZGFR010000009.1:0-17883 GCA_964524485.1 uncultured Anaerolineaceae bacterium
GGTGCAGTGTCATACGATGTGTGAATTGCGTTCCTGCCTGCACATGATGGCAGATGAAAAATTATCATGGTTCTACCGAAAGAAGGACCTTCAAGAGAACATTTGGCCTTTGGCACGTACCTCCCCGCCGAGATGGAATAATAAAATTATACGGCAGAATCACCTGGAAGAGATATCCGCGTAGGGGCGACCCGACGGGTCGCCCTGTGTCCGTATCCTCCATCCTCTATCCATCCTTCGTTCATCCTTCGTCCATCCTCTATCGAACCTCTATCGATCCTCTATCCATCCTCTATCGCCCCTGGGTCCCCGCCTGCCCGCGCAGGGGGACGAAGGCCACGGGTAACAAGGTCTCGCACGCGAAGGCGCCCGCGCTCCGCCGCCAGAGTTCGAGGTGCTGGACGCCGCGCCCGCCCACGGGCAGGATCATCCGCCCAGGGTCGGTCAACTGCTCGAGCAGGGCTTGCGGCACGTCCACCGCGGCGGCAGAGACCAGGATGGCCTCGTACGGCGCGGACTCCGCCCAGCCCAGCGATCCATCCCCCGCGTGGACGAAGACGTTCCCCGCTTCGAGGGTCGAGAGCACGCCCCTGGCGCGCTCCGCCAGAGCGGGCTCCAACTCCACCGTGTGCACCTCGCGAACCAGGCGCGCCAGCAGCGCTGCGGCGTAGCCCGAACCCGTCCCCACCTCCAGGACGCGCTCCGTCCCGTTCAGGTCGAGCATCTGGAGCATGTACGCCACGATGAACGGCTGCGAGATGGTCTGACCGTGGCCGATGGGCAGGGGGCAATCCTCATAAGCCTGGTCGCGGATCTGCTCGGGCACGAATAAGTGGCGCGGCACCGCCTCGAAGGCCGCCAGTACGCGCGCGTCGACGATCCCGCGCCGATGCAGTTGGCGGGTGACCATGTCCATGCGCTCCTGGAGGAAGTTTTGGGATAACATCGCTTCAACTCTGATCTATGAAAATTATACGGCAGCGCCGCCAGACCGACTCACTTTCCTGCGGATTTACCCGCCAAAATCGGGCTCATTTGGTTAAAATCATCCCATGCAGACCGATATCTTGATCCTTGGCGGCGGCCCCAGCGGACTTTCCACCGCCCTGCATCTGGCGCGGGACTACCCACACCTTGCGCCCCGCATCCTGGTCCTGGAAAAGGAACGGTATCCACGCCCCAAACTGTGCGCGGGCGGATTGGTGATCGACGCGGAGGTCATCCTCGAACGCCTCGGCCTGGACGTAAGCGAGATCCCGCACATGGACGCTTCGGCGGCGCACTTCGATTTCGCGGGCAGCGGGCTGACGGTGCGCGTGCCGAAACGTCATACGCTGCGCATCATCCGCCGCGATGAGTTCGACCATTGGCTGGCAGAAAAGGCGCGGGCGGCAGGGATCGAGATTCGGGAATCGGTGCAGGTAAAGAACGTTCGCCCCGACGCGGACGGCGTCCGCGTGGAAACGGATCAGGGCGAATTCCGTGCGCAGGTCGTGGTCGGCGCGGACGGCTCGAATGGGATCACGCGTCGCAGCGTGTGGCCGAACGCGCCCGTGTCCACGGCGCGGGTGCTGGAGGTGGTCACCCCCTCCCTGCCTCCCCAAAATTCTTCGAATTTGGGAGAGGCGCCCCGCGAGGGGCGGCGGGGACAGGCCTACTTCGATTTCTTTCCCGTGCCCGACGGCATCGCCGGCTACGTGTGGGACTTCCCCACGCAGGTGAAAGGTCAGCCCATGCGCTGCTGGGGCGTGTACGACACGAACCTGCTCGCAAATGAAAAACGCCCCGCGCTCAAACAACCGTTGGCCGAGGAGATGGCTCGCCACGGGTTCGACCTGGACGCGTACGAGTTGAAGGGCCACCCCATCCGCTGGTTCGAGCCGATGCATCCGCTCTTCGCGCCGAGGGTGCTGCTGGTCGGCGACGCGGCGGGCGCTGACCCGATCTTCGGCGAGGGCATCAGCATGGCGCTGGGCTACGGCTGCGTGGCGGCAAAGGAAATTGGTGAAGCCTTTCGGCGGGGAGACTTCTCCTTTGGCGGATACAGGCGACGGGTCCTGATGAGCGGACTCGGGCAAACCCTGATCGCGCGCTGGGTCATCGCGCAGATCATCTATCCGCTCAAGTGGAGGTGGTTCCAGGTCCTGTTGTGGCGCGGGCTGAAGCCGATCGTTATTTTGGTCGCCTGGATTTTTGTGTTAAACTGGAGCCGACGACTTTAGAAACAGTTTACAAAAACCGTTTGCAGCGTCACTCTCCACTATAATTTCGAGGTTGGGAAATATCATGGGATTTGCAGACCTTCACATCCACAGCATCTATTCGCCCGACTCGGCCACCACGGTAAGGGCCATCCTCAAGCAGGCCGCCGACGCGAAGTTATCCGTCATTGCTGTGACGGATCACGACGAGATTCGCGGCTCGCTGGAAGCCCGCAGCCTGGCCCCGCAGTTCGGGCTGGAGTCCATCGCCGGGGCGGAGGTCTCGACCGCCGACGGGCACGTACTGGCGCTGTACATCGAGACCCTGCCGCCCGCCGAGCGGCCGCTGATCGAGACGCTGCTCTTCATTGGTAAACAAGGCGGCATCGCCATCGCGCCGCATCCGTTCAACTCCCTGCCCGGCAGCCTGAGCATGGAGGCGGTGCTGGGCGCGCTGGCCCATCCCATCGCCAAGGGCGTGCTAAAGGGCATCGAGACGCATAACATGGGCACGCGCTCCTTCAATGCCACAGTGCAGAAACTCTCGATCTACCTGCCCCTGGCGCGCATCGGCAGCAGCGACTCGCACGTGTATTGGACCATCGGCGGCGCGCGGACGGAGTTCCCCGGTAAGACGGCCCAGGACCTGCGCGAGGCGCTGAACCGCAACGCCACCGTGCCCTACCTGGACGAAGAGAAGTTCTCGCCGAAAATGTTCACGAGCTGGTTGCGTTACATGATCTTGCGGAAATTCGGTTTCGTCACCGACACCAGTTCGGCCGCCCATCCGATCAACACACAGCGAATGACCCAATCGTTCATCATGAAAAGGACGAAAAAAAAGTAGCGCGAGGATATTCCTCGCGCTACTCATTTACAGGCCTGATGCATTTTCAAGAAGGGGATGTTGCGTTCCAGCAGCCAGGCTTCCACCTCATCCAGCGACCGCCAATGGCCAAGGTCAGACAGGGCCTGCAAAACATGGAACAAACGCTCATCGGGAGTGTCGTCTGCGACATGCTCCACATTTTCGAAGGCCAAAAGCAGGAAACGGTACAAGTCCGGCTTGCGAGGCGGACTCACCACCAGGGTGTCATCCACTTCTTCGAAGACCAGCGAACCATCCACGCCGAGGAAAGCGGTCAACGGGAGGGGGCCATTTACGGCAAAGTCAACCTTCCACATCTTCTTTCACTTTTGAATGGATTTGATGAAGCCTGGGGTCTTCAACTCGCGTTCGAGCAGATGGGTGAAATATCCCTGCATGAGCGTCTCCATCTCGCGGCGCGTGTCGGCTTCGGGATGCGCGCGCTGGGACTCGCGATAGGTGCTGCGCTGGAAATGACGCAGGTACTTGAGCGCCTCGATGGAGATCTTGTGTAGTCCCCGCAACCCTTCACCGCAGCGCGGACAGATGGCGCCCCCTGCACTGTACGAGAAGAACTGGTCCTCGGGCAGGATCTCGCGCCCGCAGTTGGCGCATTCGAATAGTTGCGGGCGGAATCCCAGGAAATCGAGCAGGCGCATCTCGTAGTAGCGGATGGGCAGCCAGGGGGCGGGTTCGGCAGCCAGACGGGCGAGGGTCTCCGTCAGTAAGCGATACAGCGACGGGACGGAGACCTCCTCATCGGGCACGAAGCGGTCGAGCAGTTCGACAACGTAGGCGGCGGCGCTCACACGCGTCAGGTCTTCACGCAGGGGCTGGTAGGCGTCCACGCTCTCGGCCTGGGTCACGATCAACAGGTCGCGGCCCCTGGCAAGTTGCAATTTGACGCGCGTGAACGGTTCGAGGTGCCCCGCTTTGCGCGAGTTGATCTTGCGCGCGCCTTTGGCCAGCGCACGAACCTTGCCCTGCTCACGCGTGTACAGCGTGAGCAGACGGTCAGCCTCGCCCCAGTCGGTATGACGCAGGACGACGGCCTCGGCGCGCAGCGAGCGGAAATCGGCCACAGGTTATCCAGGCAGATGGTTGGGCGTGAAGGCTTCGGGCAGCAGGTCGGACAGGGTCATCTCATGATGGAGGCGGCCCTCGCCGTCGGCGATCAACACCACGGTGTCGAGGCCGAACTCAGCCAGCACCTGGCGGCAGGAGCCGCAGGGCGAGCCGCCGTTGTCGGTCACGACCGCGATGGCGTCGAACTCGCGCTCGCCCTCCGAGACAGCCTTGAAGACAGCCGTCCGCTCGGCGCACATGGTGGTGGGATAGGCGGCGCTTTCCACGTTGACGCCCGTGAAGATACGTCCGCTTCTGGAACGCAGGGCCGCACCCACGCGATAGTGGGAATACGGTACATAGGCGTTCTTGCGGACTTCGTTGGCCAGTTGGATCAGGTGTTGACGTTCCTGATCGGTCAGGGTAATGGTCATGGTATTTCCTTCGAGTGTAGTGAAGGAATACGGACCCGGGTCCGCATTCCCGAAAAACTATTTCTTCTTGCGTTCCAACTTCTTGATCGCGCGGGCAGGGACGCCCACCACGAGCGTGTCGGCGGCCACGTCCCTGGTCACCACCGAGCCTGCGCCCGTGCGTGCGCCGTCGCCCAATTTGAGCGGGGCCACCAGCATGGTGTCCGAGCCGATGAAGACGTTCTCGCCGATGGTGGTGGGATGCTTCTTCTCGCCGTCGTAGTTGCAGGTGATGGTGCCTGCGCCGATGTTGGTCTCGGAGCCGATGTCCGCATTGCCGATGTAGGAGAAGTGTCCCATCTTGACGCCATCATGCAGATACGAATCCTTGATCTCGCCGAAGTTGCCCATGTGGACGTGGTTGCCCAGGTGCGCTCCCTTGCGCAAGCGCGCAAACGGACCCATGTCCACGTCGTCTTCGAGCCAGGCGCCTTCCATGTCGACAGCCAGCACCTTGCAACGGCTGCCGATCTTCGAGTTGCGGATGATGCTGTTCGGACCGATGACGTTCCCTTCGCCGATCTCGGTCTTGCCCTGCAGGTAGGTATTGGGCATGATGGTCGTGTCGCGGCCGATGGTCACGCCGGCTTCGATGTAGGTCGCAGCGGGGTCGATCAGGGTCACGCCGTTGAGCATGTGCATCTGGTTGATGCGGCGGCGCATGGCGGCCTCAACCTCCGACAGGTGGATGCGTGTGTTGACGCCGATCGTCTCTTCCAGGTCGTCCATGACGGTGGCTTGGACGGGCAGGCCGTCAAGCACGGCCAGTTCCACCGTATCGGTCAGGTAATACTCGCCCTTGGGCGAAAGCGGGATGCGGTGCAGGGCATCCCACAGCCAATTGGCGTCGAAGCAGTAGCCGCCCACGTTCAGTTCCTTGATGCGCTTCTGCTCTTCGGTGGCGACGTATTCCTCGACGATGGCCGCCACCGTCCCATCCTCCTTGCGGACGATGCGACCGAACCCGCGCGGATCTTCGGCCACCACCGTCAACATGGAGATGGGCCCCTTGTTAGCCTTCTGCGTTTCGACCAACGCCTGTAGTGTCTCGCCACGCAACAATGGCATGTCACTGTAGCAGACAACGACCAGGTCGGATTTGCCTTTCAGTAGCGACTCCGCCTGCACCACAGCATGGCCCGTGCCCAGTTGCGGCTCCTGCAAGACGGTCTGGGCCGCGCCGTCGAGGTAGGTCACGACCGCTTCCGCGCCATGACCGACCACCACGACCGGCTTCTCGGTGGTGGACATCTTGATGGCCTCGAGCGCATGCCAGATCATCGGCCTGCCCGCCACGGGATGCAACACCTTGGGCAGGCTGGATTTCATGCGAGTTCCCTGCCCGGCCGCGAGCAGGATGGCTGTAATTTTCATATTGGTCTCCTGAGCCCCCTCCTTTCAAGAAGGAGGCGGTGGGGGTAAAAATAAAACAGGCTTACGCCCGCCTGGGGCCGTAAGACCTGTTTAGAGAAAAAGCCCCGCGTACGCGGGAAAGTGTGGCTGGGGCACCTGGACTCGAACCAAGATCCACAGCTCCAAAGGCTGGTGTGCTGCCGTTGCACCATGCCCCAGTGCGGGCAGGATTGTATCACAGGGTGAACAGGCGGGCAATACGGTTACTCGTCGTCGGGCATCAAGCCGAGCTGGCGGGCCTGGTCGTACGAGATGACGTCTGGGTTGGTGGGGGCGTTACTATGCTTGGCGGCAGCCTCGCCCCAGAAAGCATCCAGTTCGTCGGTCTTCATCTTTTTCTTTTTGGCCTGTCGGAACAGGTTTTCCATCTCGGCCATAGTCGGCGGCTCGACATACTTAACGGTCTCGACCGGTGCGGCGGGTTTACCGGGCGCGGTGGGTGTGGGAGCAGAGGCGGGCGTCGGGGCCTGGGCTTCGGGGGTGGAGGAGAGCTGCCCCGTCACGCCGAGGTGCCGCAGGGACTTGTCCACCTCATCCCGCACGGCCAGCAGGGATTGGACGGTGTCGAGCACGGTCTCGCGGTCGGCCAGTCCCTTGCCCGCCAGGAGCAGGGCATACATCGGGTTGACCGGGATGAAGAGCAGGTCCTGGTCGCCGCCGTTGAATACGTAGAAACTTTCCAATTGATCCTGGTGGATGAACTTCGAGACCTTCAAGCCCGCGCTGAAGATGGCCATCAGGGCCGAGATCAGCGAGACCTCCATGCTGCTGTCGTACAGCTCACCCGCGCGGACCAGCACCCGTCCGCGGTCGCTGAGCAGAAAGACCGCCTGGGCCTTGATATCCTGACGGAAATTAGCCAGCAGGTCGGAGAGTCGACTTTGCTGGCGGGCGCCTTTTTCGGTGGTTTCAGGGGGAAAGATGGTGCGGACCAGTCCCAGGCTGCGTTCGACGGCGTCGAGGAAATCGGCCAGGGGGATGGGTTTGTCGAACATGGCGACCGCGCCAGCATTGATCATCTCATCGCGCGCCTTGCGGTCGGACATGCCCGAGACCAGGATGACCTTGACCTCGGGATGGCGGCCACGGATCTTGTGCACCAGTTCAATGCCATTCATGCCGGGCAGCAGGTAATCCACCACCAGCAGGTCGATGTGGCGGCGCGAGGCCTCGAGCATGGCCTCCTCGCCGGAGGGTGCTTCAATGATGTCGAGTTCATGCCCAATGGTGTTCAGGGCGGAACGCAGCAACCGCAGGATATCACGCTGATCGTCGACCAGAAGGATCGAAGGTGCCATAGAAAGACCTTACTTGACCATCCAACAGGCCACGAAATGGCCGGGCGCCGCTTCGCGGAACTCGGGTTCCTGTTCGCCGCAGATCTTGTCCGCGATGGGGCAGCGCGGATGGAAGCGGCAGCCCTTGGGCGGGTTGAGCGGGCTGGGCACGTCGCCTTTGAGGATCGTGCGCTGGCGCTTCAGTTTCGGGTTCGGCACGGGGATGGCCGACATAAGCGCCTTGGTGTACGGGTGCAAGGGATTGCGGTACAGTTCCTCGCGCCCGGTCAGCTCCACCATCTTGCCGAGGTACATCACTGCCACGCGGTCGGAGATGTGCTCCACCACGCTCAGGTTGTGCGCCACGAACAGGTAGGTGAGGCCGAATTCCTTTTGCAGGTCCTTGAGGATATTCAACACCTGCGACTGGATCGAGACATCCAGGGCTGAGACCGGCTCATCGCACACGATGAACCTGGGACGCAGAGCCAGGGCGCGGGCGATGCCGATGCGCTGGCGTTGTCCGCCCGAGAACTCGTGCGGATAGCGGCGGGCATGATAGTCCTCGAGGCCCACCTTCTTGAGCGTGTCGAGCATGATATCGAAACGCTCCTTGGGCGAGCCGATATTATGGATGTGAAGCCCTTCCATGACCGACTCACCGATGGGCACGCGCGGGTCGAGCGAGGCGTACGGGTCCTGGAAGATGATCTGCATGTCGCGGCGCACCTGCTTGAGGTCGTTGCCGCGCAGTTTGAGCACGTCCTTGTTGTCGAATTCGACCGCGCCCGAGGTGGGTTCGATCAGCCGCAGCATCGAGCGGCCGACGGTGGTTTTGCCGCAGCCCGATTCGCCCACCAGGCCGAGGGTCTCGCCTTGCTTCACGGTGAAGGAGATGTCGTCCACGGCCTTCACCCAGTTGACGATACGCTGCATCAACCCGGCGCGCACGGGGAAATACTTGGTCAGATGTTCGACGCGTACCAGGTCTTGCCCGGCGGTTTCTGTTTGAGGGTTCATCATCGCTCGCTCCACCTTGTCATCGTACATTCAACGGGGCCTTGTGGCCCTGCGCTTCGTTGTTTTGGTACAGCCAGCAGCGCACCAGGTGGCCAGGCTTGGCCTCGATCAGGTCGGGTTTGGCTTCCAAACAGACCTTCAGGTCATACTTTTCGCGGGCCATACAACGCGGAGCAAAGCGACAGCCGACCGGCAGGTTGACCAGGTTGGGCACCGAGCCGGGGATGACCTCCAGCCGCTCCTTGATCTCGCCCAGCACGGGGATGGACCCGATCAGGCCCTGAGTGTAAGGATGCATAGGCTGCTCGAAGAGCGTGTCCACGTCGGTCTGTTCCACGATCTCGCCGGCGTACATCACAGCCACACGCTCGGCCATCTCGGCGATCACACCCAGATCGTGCGTGATGAGAATGACCGAGGTGCCCATCTTCTCGCGCAGCTCACGCATCAGGTCGAGGATCTGCGCCTGAATGGTCACATCCAGCGCGGTGGTCGGCTCGTCGGCGATCAGCAGTTCGGGCACGCAGGCCAGAGCCATGGCGATCATCACGCGCTGGGCCATGCCGCCCGAAAGTTCATGCGGATATGATTCCGCGCGGCGCTCGGCGTCGGGGATGCCCACCATCTTGAGCAGTTCCACGGCGCGGTTGCGACCCGCCTCCTTGCCGAAATCCTGATGGATGTTCAACACTTCGGCGATCTGGTCGCTGACCTTGAAGACCGGGTTGAGAGCCGTCTGCGGCTGCTGGAAGATCATCGAGATGCGGTTCCCGCGCATCTTGATCATTTCACTCTCGGGCAGCTCCAACAGGTTGCGGCCGTCGAGATTGATCTCGCCTTCCACGACCTTGCCGGGCGGTGCGATCAGGCGCATGATCGAGAGCGAGGTCACGCTCTTGCCGCAGCCCGATTCGCCCACCAGGCCGAGCACTTCGCCGGGATACACTTCGAAGTTGACCCCGTCCACGGCACGCACCACGCCGTCTTCGGTGTTGAAAAACGTCTTGAGGTTTTTGACTTCCAGCAACGGCTTTTTGTCGGTCTTGGGCACGAGGAACTCCTGAAGGAAGGATAACTGATTATAGCAAAGTTTTATGGAGCAGGCATAGCCAGTGATGGCGCGCCAAACAAACCTGATAACCCATTGAGCGTCCTCTCGAAGGGATAGGTCACATGCTGGGAATTTTCATATCCCACGTGCAGGTACAGGGGGATGAAGGGCAGGTCCTCGGATAGGATGGATTGGATCTCGTCCGACGCCTGATACGCCGTCCCCAGGTCGGCGGTGGCGTTGAGCGCTTCGCACGCCGACTTGAGCCTGTCTCCGCCATCAGCAAACGGACTCGGCGCCCGGAACCACTCACACAGGTAACCCGGGTACTCGCTGAGAGTCCAGCCCAGGATGGCCATGTCGTAGTTTCCGCTGCTGTAGATGGAATAGCGGAGCGTCTCGGGACTGACCTCCTGCCTGGTCAATGGGATGCCCAAATATCGGGCCTGCGTTTCGATGCCGGCGGCCGCATTCGCCCGCGAGAGATCGACATCGGGCGTGGTCGTCAACAACGTGACCGGCGGAAAGGGTTGGCCGTCGGGCGTCCGCAGGTCGGACCCTGCCTGATCCACGGTCGGCTCCTGCCCCCAGGAATAGCCCGCCTGTTTGAGGAAATCCGCCGCCTTTGCGATTCGCTCCGCGCGGGAAAGCCCCGAACAAGGCAGGGACGTTCCTTCTTTCAGCCACGGCCCGGGCAGGACGAATCCCTCGTAGACCCATTCCTGCCCCGACAGCAACTTGTTGGTATCGATCATGCAAGCCAGCGCGGCGCGGAAGGCAGGGTCGGCCAGTACCGTTTTATTGGGATTGAACACGAGGAAACGCGCACTACTGGTGGGATACGAAGGCGCGGCCGGTGCCTGCGCCGCGCCACGCAGACCCAGCACCACGTCCACTTCGCCGCTTTGGAAGGCCTTCGAGACAGCGTCAAGATCGGCATAGAGGATGTACACCGCACGCTCATAGTTCGGCTTCTCGAACGGGTACAGCGGATTAATTGAACGCGTGAAGGTCTCCCCGCTTTTCCCTGGGCGCAGGAAGGGACCGAAGGTCGGCTCGCCCGCATCGGGCAGGGCATACAGGGCAGCCCGGGCGGCGGTCAACGCCGAATCGACCTCGTCCTGCAACTTGGCGATTTCCGAATTGGCGGCATTGAGATCGTCCTGGTGGCGTTGGATGCGGGCTTTTAACTCGTTGGCCTGCGTCGAGTTGGGGATACTCTTCAGCAATTGCGCATTGTCGGCTTCGATAAAGCCCTGCAATTCCACGGCACGCGCCTTTGCATCCTCGAGCGACTTGAGCAGGTCCGCGTTGGGGAGCAGGACGCTGGCGTCCGTCAACTTTGGCAACCAGAAGACTTGGCTAAGGATGGGTCCCTGCAGGAGACCATATTGCCAATCCCCCACGTTGATTGGGCCTTTGAAATAGAACTTGACCGTCAGGTCATCTACGGCTTCGGCACGGTCCAGCCGATCGGGGTTGTACGCGGAGCGCCAGTCCAGGCCGAGACGGAAGGCCAGCGCAGTGTTGGCCGTGAAGGCTACATCCTGCGCGGTGAGCGGCGAGCCGTCACTCCATTTCAGATTGGCCTGCAGTTTCACCGTCGCAGACAGCAGGTCGCCGTCCTGGCCGATGGCCGAAGGCAGGCCGTCCGCGATGAAGGACTCGAACTCGCGCGCGGGAATCGAGAGTCGGTACAGGCGCGGATATTCGTCCGAGTGGAGGGCGTAGTTGGCGTAATTTGCGCCCGTCTCGTCGAAGCGGGCCCAGGCATTGACGTCCGTCGGTTGGCCGACCAGCCCAAAGCGGATCGCGTCCGCGTGAGCAGGCGCAGCGACGGTGGGAGTCAATGCTTGGGGGGTGGGAACGCTCGGGGAAACGGGAGCAGGCGCGGGTCCAGAACAGGAGACCAGCAGGAGCATCCCCAGCAGGGCGGTCAGAAGCGAACGTCGCATTTAGTTGCCGCAGGAAGTCCCGTAGTCGAAGGCTTCGATGTTCCACAACGGGCTGGCCGAGGGGTCGAGGTCGAAGTGACACAAATCGGGGCGGGAGGCGGCCACGCGCAGTCGGTAGTAGAGCGGGATGGCGGGCAGGTCCGAGGCGAAGAGCAGCTGCGTCTGGCGATACGCTTCCTTATAGGAGGCATCGTCGGGCAGGGACGCGCGCGCAGTGGCACAAGCCGCGTCGTAGGCGGGGTTGGAGTAGCCCGTGACGTTGGTGCCGATCCACTGGTTCTTGGCGTTGGGAATCTGCGCGGTGGTGAACCAGTCGCAGGGCGGCTCGATGCCGTTGACGCCCATGGCGTATTCGATCAGGTCGAAGCGGCGGCCGAAGAGCAGGCCCGCGGGCCCGGAGGAGTACAGGTCGTTCTGCGAGAAGTACTGGACGTTGAGTCCGATGCCGCATTGGGCCAGCGACTGGGTGAGGATATCCACCACCTGGCGGCGCTGGGTGGCCGTGGTGGTGTAGTAGTTGAGCACCAGCGGCGTGCTGACCGGTACACCCTTGACCGTGAAGGCCTGCAGCGGCGTGGCGGGATTGTTGTCGCTGTCGCGCCAGCCGGCTTCTTCGAGCAAGGAACGTCCGGTGGTCGGGTCGAAGGCGTAGGCCTGAGCCGCGTCGTTGTAGAGCGGATGGTCGGTGGGCAGGTAGGTGTTGGGAACCGTGGTCAGGCCGAAGAGGACGGTGTCCACCACCTTCTGGCGGTCGGTGCAATAGGCGATGGCCTGGCGTGTGCGCAGGTCCGAGAGGATATCGGGGCGGTCCTTGGCGTAGAGGGTGTCGTAGCCATCATCGTAGGTGGCAGGGACGATGCCCAGGCCCAGCCATTCGATGGTCATGCCCGGGGCAAAATAGGCCTTGAGCTGTCCGCTGGACTGCATCTGCTGGAGCAGGGCAGCCTGCCCATCAAGGCGCACGGTGGGATCGAGCACGTCGCAGCGGCCCGCGGCCAGTTCGGAGATGGCCGAGTTCGGGTCGGCGATGAAGCGGAAGGTGAGCGTGTCGAACTTGGGATAGCCCTCGCCCGCCAGGAAGTAGTTGGGATTCTTCGTCAGCGTGATGTGGTCGGCGGGCAGCCATTCCTGGAGGATGTACGGACCCCAGCCCATCGGCGTGCGCGAAGACAAGTCGGTGGTTTGCAGGGACGACGGGCTGAACTGGCTCCACATGTGCTTGGGAGCCGGCGCCCAGAAATTGGTGAAGTAGGTCGAGTCGACGAAGCCCGGGATACCCCACCACACCACGGTATTGGCATCGGCGGCTTCGTAGGTCTTGGTGCGGTCGAGGACGTAGGTCGAGCCAACGGCGGAGGCGTCCGAAGCCAGGCTGAAGGCGTAGACCGAATCGTCGGCGGTGACGGGCGTGCCGTCGGACCAGGTCAGGTCGGGGCGCATGCGGAAGGTCACCACCATCTGGTCGAGGCTAAGCGGGGTGGTGCCATCGTAGGTGATGACACAATCGCTGGCGCGGCAGCCGGCCGGGTGCACCTTCGTGCCGGTCGCAAGGGTCACCAGGTTGCCGTCGGCGTCCACGATCTGGCTGCCCACACTGACCGGTACCGGGTTGATCTGCGCGTCGCCGTTCGACAGGCTGGGCAGTTGGGTCAGGATCACAGGCTGATACTCGTAGCCCACCATGTCGATCGGCCCATCGTACACCGCGGAGAGCACGCTGCGCGCGGCGGCATTCGGTCCGCCGAAGGGATAGAGCGTGTTCGGCTCTTCGCCCAGGCAGACGGTCAGCGTACGCGGCGCGGGGACGGCGGTTTCTGTAGGGGAGAGGGTCGGTGCAAGCGTCGGCGCGGGAGCCGGTCTGCCGTTGTTGGTGGAGAGCCCACAAGCCGAAAGGGTCAGGGTCAAGATCAGGACGATAAACAGGCTAATTCTGGATTTCATTGTCACGTTCCTTTTTAGCAAGGTGTCCCCATTATACAATCAAGCCGCCCAGCCGGGCGGCTTGCGGTCAGCGGGGTGACTTTTTGGGGAAGAGGACGAGAAGCAGGATCAGCCCCAGCAGGAGGACTCCGCCGAGCACGACCGGCCACGACACCTGGATTCCCCCGCCGTTAGCGGGCTCCGTGACCGGCGGCGTGGACGTCGCCCCGGGCGCCGCCACCTGAATCCCCGCCGCATTGGATTCGCTCAAGTCGGCACGGCCGTCCCACAATCCGTTCTGCCGCAGGATGAAGGCCGTCACCGACCAGGCCTCCTCATCGGTCAGGCTGCCCGGCTTCCAGAACGGCATGGCCCCACGGATGTACCCGTACAGCACAGCAGCGTTCGAGAACTTTTGCAGGGCGCCCGGTCCGATCACGGCCGGCACGCTGTGGGGGAGTTTGAATCCGTTATCGTAGGGACGCTCACCGTGGCAGCCCGAGTTCCAGCAATTGCGGTCTTCGGGCGGATAGGCGTTGCGGAATTCGTCGGTCAGGCCCTGGCCCAAATCCCCGTGACAGGGCAGGCACGAGAGCCAGTAGACCTGCGAGCCGCGGTCCGCCTGGGTGGGAGAGGCGGGCAGGGTGGGCTCGGCCAGGCGGTCACGCGTGGGAGTGGCCTGCGCCTGCGGACCGGCCCGTCCAATATCAAAGAACAGCCCTGCAAAGAGCAGGGCTATTCCTATCGAGATCAAAGTGAGGCGGGAGAGTGCCCGGGTCTGCACAGGCCTAGGTCTTGCCGCGCATGCGCGGGTCGAGCACATCGCGCAGGGCGTCGCCGATCAAGTTCCAGCCCATCACGAACAGCACGAGGAAGAAGCCCGGCCAGGCGATGATATACCAGTAGGAGTTGAGGCTGGTGATCCAGTTGCGGGCAAAGGACAGGAGCTGTCCCCAGTCGGCATAACCGACCTCCACGCCCACGCCCAGGAAGGACAGGCCGGCAAAGCTCAGCACCACGTCGCCGATGGCCATCGAGGCCAAGATCAGGGTCGGGAAGATGGCGTTGGGCAGGATGTGCTGGAAGAGGATGCGGCTGTCCTGCACGCCCACCACGCGGGCGGCCAGGATGTAGTCGCGCTCGCGCACCGAGAGAATGTCGGCGCGGATGAAGCGGGTGTAACCCATCCAGCCAAAGGCGATCAACGCCACCATGACCGGGATGGAACTCTTGCCGATCAGCGGGGTGATGATGGCGGCCAGGATCAAGGCAGCCAGGATGCCAGGCAGGATCGAGAGCACGTCCACGATACGCATCAGGATCATATCCACCCAGCCGCCGTAGTAGGCCGCAATGGAACCGTACACGATGCCAATCAACAACGTCGAGATGGTGACGATCAGGCCCGCATAGAAGGCCGTGCGCGTACCCCAGATGATGCCGTAGAAGATGTCATACTGGCCTTCAGAGGTGCCGAAGATGTGGGTCCACTTCTCCTGGCCGGTGATGGCGAACCAGAAGGGTTTCTCCGGCACGTTGCGTTTCCACTCGGTGCCCATCGGCTGGGGATCGGACTTGAAGCCATCGCGCGGGATGGAGTAGGGATCTTTTCCAACCGACGGGATAATGGCCGGGGCAAAGATCGCGATCAACACGAAAAACAGGACCAGGGAGAAGCCGGCGATGGAAGCCGGGGTCTTCATCATGCCCTGCAGGATGCGATAATTCTCAGGGCCGAGGAAGCGTTCGACGCGGCCAATCTTCCGCACGGGGATGGCATCACGCAATAAGGTGTTGTCGCCAGAAGGAACGGTTTGTGCCATGGGAAACTCCTTTTAGGAAAGGCGGACGCGCGGGTCCACGAGGGCGTAGAGGATGTCCACCACCAGGGCGGCTACAATGAGGATGAACCCGTCGAAGAGGGCAAAGCCAAGCATGGCCACCACGTCGAGGCTGGTGGCAGCGCGCACGGCGGCGGAACCGATGCCCGGGTAGTTGAACACGGTCTCGGTGATGACCGCGCCCGCCAGCAGGCCGACCACGCTGAAGCCGGCCAGGGTCACCACGGGGAGCATGGCGTTGGGTTGGGCGTGTTTGTAGATCACGTCGCGCTCGGGCAGGCCCTTGGCGCGTGCGGTGGTGACGTATTCCATGCGCAGGGTTTCGAGCATGGAACCGCGCGTCACGCGCAGGAAGGTGGCCCAGTTGATGTAGGACAGGGTCAGGATGGGCATGACCAGGTGACGCAGCGCATCCAGGAAGATGTCGAAGCGGCCATTCAACAGTGCATCGATGGTGATCAGGGTGGTGTAGCGGTGGAACGCAGCCGACTCCACGATCTTGGCAAATTCATCGGATATGCGCCCAGGCGGGAACCATTGTAAATTGGCGTAAAAGATCATCAGCATCAGCAGGCCGAACACGAAAGTGGGGAAGGAGGTGCCCACGATGCTGAAGATACGCGCGGCCTGGTCGATGAACCCATTATGATGGACCGCCGCCTGCACACCCAGCCAGATCCCCACCAGGACCACCGGCGCCACCGCCCAAAGGGTCAACTCGAGGGTGGCCGGGAAACGGCGCTGGATCAATTCCACCACGGGCTGGGAGGCGGAACGGGAATACCCAAAATTGCCAAAGAGAATGCCGCCTTCGCGCGCGCCAGTCTCAGAATTCACTTTGCCAACCAGCCAGTTCCAATATTGCACGTAAATGGGTTTGTCCAGGTCATATTTGGCGATCAACGCCGGGATGGCCTTCTCATTCTTGGGGAAATCACGCATATAAAGGGCCAGCCGCTCCACAGGCTGAAGCAGGCTCAGCATCGCGAAGATCAAGACCGTGACGCCAAAGAGCAGGATCGGCACCAGCAGAAGACGGCGAATGATGTAATTGATCATGGACAACCTCTTTCGTGAGGAGTTGAATTCCGATTTCCGTGGCGGGAATGACCGGGGTCCGTTCCCGCCAAGCAACCCGGAATCTGCGGGGCTTGGGGAGATCCGGGGGCCTGTTTCCAGGCCCCCGGAAATTTACGTGCGATCCGGCTTACTTCTTGGAGATGGGGTAGTAGTATGCGCCGGAGAAGATCGGGTTCAGGACCATGCCCTCAACCCAGCGCTGCACGAAGCCGTGAGTGGTCACGATATCCAGCGGGACGCCGACCGCGAGGTCGTAGTACAGCTGGTTGGCTTCCTTGTAGATCTCAGCGCGCTTGGCGGGGTCGGTCTCGGCCACGCCGCGGTTCAGGATGTCCTTGAATTGGTCCTTGACGTCCTGGGGCAGGCTCTGGCGGCCGCCGTACGTACCGGTGGTGTACGGCTGGTACCAGTTGTGCGGGTCATGGATGTCTTCCTGCCAGCCGCCGGTCATGAGCGGGATCTGCTTGGCGCGCTGCGAGCGCAGGTAAGCAGGCCACGGCAGACCAAGGGTCTCGACCAGGAACAGTTCATTGACGGTGGCCAAGTTGCCAGCCAGGATCTCGGCGATGGTCTGGCGGGTGTTGTTGCCCTGGTTGTAGGCCATCTGGACACGGAAGCCGTTGGTCCAAACGTCACCTTCAGGATCCTCACCAGCGGGGATGCCGTCCTTGTCGACGTCGGCCAGCTTGAATTCTTCAGCAGCCTTGTCGAGGTCGAGGGTGTAGTGGGGGGTGTCCGGGAAGAAGCCGGGCATGCCGGGCAGGGTCAGCTGGAAGGACTGGACAGCTTCGCCGCTATACACATCGTTGATCAGGGTGTCCCAGTCGAAGGAGTAGGCAAAGCCCTTGCGGATGTGGACATCGCTGAAGAAGTCACCCGGGATGCCGTTGCCGTCGAGTTTGCCAGAGCCGATGTAGGGGTTCGGGCTGTCGGCGGAGGTGGCAATGTTCCAGTTGAAGAGCAGCACGTCCATGCTGACAACCGGGCGGCCGAGGCGGGCCAGGAACGGGCCGCCGTTGCCGGCCTCGCCAGCGGCGCAGGCCGTGAACTTGGCAGCGCCCAGGGCGCCGGCATCATAGTTGCAGACTTCCTGAACGGGGCCGTAGGTGTTGGTGGCCGCATCGTAGACCTGGAAAGCGCCCACGAGTTCGTCCATCTGGGAGCGGTTGGCCGAAGGCACGGTGGCCAGGTCGGCATCGCCAGCCTGCATCATGGAGAAGCGGGTGCCCCACTCGGGGACCTGCTTGAGGACCACGCGCTCGAGCTTGGCGGGTTCGCGCCAGTAGGCATCGTTACGGACCAGGTCGATCTCTTCGCCGTTGGCGAACTTCTCGAGCTTGAAGGGGCCGGTGCCGTTGGCGATGGTGCTGAACGGATCGTCAGCAGAGGTCATGCCGTAGAAGTTCTGCCAGGTATCGCAGGAGCCATCCCAGCCGCCCTTCTCGACAACCCAGGATTTGCTCATGACAGAGCCCCAGGTCTGGGCAATGGTGGCGAGGAACGGACCCCAAGGCTGAGCCAGGGTCATGGTGACGGTGCCAGCGGCATCGTCAGCGACGATCGCGGCCTGGACCTTTTCACAGGCGGCCTTGAGCGTGGCAGGATCGTTCTTGGCGAGGGCTTCGCGGTCGTCCGCGGAAGCGCCGCCGTCGACGATCATGGTGATGTCGTCATTGCCGACGCCGAAGAAGGGCTCGGACAGCAGCCACTGCGGGGAGG
>CAZGFR010000009.1:17983-31528 GCA_964524485.1 uncultured Anaerolineaceae bacterium
GGTATTGTCATTGGCGGCGGGAGCGCTGGTCGGAGCGGCGGGGGTGGTTCCGCAGGCCGCGAGCAGCATGCTGGCGACGACCAGCAGGCTCATCAAAACAAACAGTTTACGCATCTTTCTTCTCCTCACGTTCTAGTAAGTGGATTGGGATACAACGAACGTACGAACACGGTCATGGTTTTTTCCTTCCGAGAGAGCCATCACCTCCTTTCGATGGTTTATCCAACAAAAACACTATTTGACCAAGTGACAGGCCACAAAATGGCCTGGTTTCACCTCGCGGAATTCGGGACGGGATTCGGCGCAGAGTTCCTGCGCAATGGGGCAGCGCGTGCGGAAGCGGCAGCCCGAGGGCGGGTTGGCCGGCGAGGGCACGTCGCCTTCGAGAATGGTGCGCTTGCGCTGGGCATCCATGACCGGGTCCGGGATGGGCACAGCCGAGAGCAGCGCCTGGGTGTAGGGGTGAAGCGGGGAGCGGTACAGTTCTTCGCGATCGGTCAGTTCCACGATCACGCCCAGGTACATGACGGCCACGCGCTTGCTGATGTGGCGCACCATCGACAGGTCGTGCGCAATGAACAGGTAGGTCAGGTTGAACTGTTCCTGCAATTCTTCGAGCAGGTTTACCACCTGGGCCTGGATCGACACGTCCAGGGCGGAGATGGGTTCGTCGCAAATGATAAAGGAAGGCTGCAAAGCCAGGGCGCGGGCCACGCCCACGCGCTGACGCTGGCCGCCCGAGAACTCATGCGGATAACGGGTGGAGAAGGCCGGGTTCAGGCCCACCAGTTCGAGCAGGTGTTTGACGCGTTCCTCGATCTCCTTGCCGGTGGCCACGTTGTGGACCATGAGCGGTTCGCCCACGATCTGCTCCACGGTCATGCGCGGGTTGAGACTGGCGTAGGGGTCCTGGAAGATCATCTGCATTTTGCGGCGCATGCGGCGCATTTCCTCGCCATGCAGGGTGACCAAATCGGCGCCTTCGAAGTGGATCTGTCCTTCAGTTGGCTTGTACAACTGGAGGATGGTGCGTCCCGTGGTGGATTTGCCGCAGCCGGATTCGCCCACCAGACCGAGGGTCTCGCCGCGATAGACATCGAAGCTGATCCCGTCCACCGCACGCACCGCACCGACCTGGCGCTGGAACACGCCGCGGTAGATGGGGAAGTGCATCTTGAGGTCTTCTACTTTGAGAAGGACGTCTGTGTTGTTGTTGCTCATGAGCGGGGCCTCCCGGTCTTGGTATCCACCCAGCAGGCAACGCGGTGTTCAGGGGCGACCGGCTCGAGCAGGGGATTTTCGTTCCAGCAGCGCTCCATGGCCCACTTGCAGCGCGGAGCGAACGGACAGGCAGTCGGTTTGTTGTAGAGCACGGGCGGCGCGCCTTCGATGGAGAACAGGCGGGAACGATCCTTCTCGTCCACGCGCGGCAGGCTGCCGAGCAGGCCGATGGTATAGGGGTGCGTGGGATTGGCGTACAGTTCCTTAACCTCGGATTCCTCGATGATGAAGCCGCCATACATGACCACCACGCGATGGGCCAGGCCAGCCACTACGCCGAGGTCGTGCGTGATCCAGATGATGGACATGCCGATCTCGTCGCGCAGGCGCTTGACCAGGTCGGTGATCTGGGCCTGGATGGTCACGTCCAGCGCGGTGGTGGGCTCATCAGCGATGAGGATCTGCGGGCTGCAGGAAAGCGCCATGGCGATCATCACGCGCTGGCGCATGCCACCCGAGTATTGATGAGGATAATCCTTGAGACGGTCCTTGGCGTTCGGGATGCCCACCATGTTGAGCAACTCCGCCGCGCGCTCCTGGGCCTGCTTCTTGGACATGCCGACGTGAAGCATGAGCGGTTCCTCCAACTGCTTTCCGATGGTGAGCACCGGGTTCAGGGAGGTCATCGGGTCCTGGAAGATCATGCCGATCTGGCCGCCGCGTACATGGCGGATCTCTTCGGTTGTCATTTGAAGAAGGTCTTGTCCGAAAAATAGCGCTTTCCCCGCAACGATCTTTCCGGGAGGAGTCGGGATGAGGCGCAGCATAGAGTGCATGGTCACACTCTTGCCGCAACCACTTTCACCGACCACACCGAGGGTTTCGCCCTCTTTGAGAGTAAAGGAGACCCCGTTCACCGCGTGAACAACCCCATCGGGGGTTTTAAACGTGGTTTCTAGCCCTTGCACGTCGAGTAGGAGATCGGGCATCCGCGTATTCCTTTGCTGGAATAAATTTTTAGATGCGATACCAGCGTACCGTCACCTTACAGAGCAGGCAAATTATACCTAATTCTACCCGAGCGTCAACGCCAGTACAAGCGTAGGCATGTCGTAGGGAGAACGTTGGGAAAAAAACGGTTCTGGAGTAGGGTGTTAAATAGCACCAGAGTATTGGCAGGCGAGAGGCTCCCGCCCCTGTCGGAAGGCGGGCAGGGTTGAGTCCGGGCCCGGGGCTCTGTCGATTGACAAGCGCTTTTTCAGTCAGTAGAATACATTTAGTTCATAATTTTTTCGAAGGAGTATCGCAATGCTCAAGGAATTCAAGGATTTCGTCATGCGCGGCAACGTGCTCGACCTGGCCGTGGCGGTCATCATCGGCGGCGCGTTCGGCAAGATCGTGGCCTCCCTGGTCAACGACATCATCATGCCGATCATCGGCGTCCTGCTGCAGGGCGTGGATTTCTCGACCCTGGCCTGGACGGTCGGCGGGGCCTCCGTCAACTACGGCCTGTTCATCCAGGCCATCGTGGATTTCCTGATCGTGGCCTTCGTCATCTTCCTGATCGTCAAGGCGGCCAACTCGATGAAGAAGCCCGCTCCCGCGGCAGCTCCTGCAGCCCCGACCACCAAGGAATGCCCACACTGCTACTCCACCATCAACATCAAGGCCACACGCTGCCCGAACTGCACGTCCGAACTCTAAGAATCAAAGCACACACAAAGCAGAGAGTAGTCGGTACAATAGGCCGACTACTCTTTTCTTTCACCCACCCTCATGATGGATTTCCTCGACAAACTCAACCCTCAACAAAGACAGGCCGTCACAGCCGGGAACGGACCTGTTTTGGTGGTCGCCGGCCCGGGCTCCGGGAAGACGCGCGTGCTGACCCAGCGCGTAGCCTACCTGATCGCGGCCGAAGGCGTCCGCCCGTGGCAGATCCTGGCAGTGACCTTTACCAACAAGGCGGCGCGTGAGATGCAATCGCGCGTGGAGGCCACGCTCGGCGAGCAGGCCACCGAAGGCATGATGCTGGGCACCTTCCACTCGATCTGCGCCCGCCTGCTGCGCCGTGAAGCGGACCTGCTGCCCGTGGCGAACAACTTCGTCATATTCGACGCCGATGACCAGGAGCGCGTCGTCAAGGGCATCATCAAGGAATTCAACCTCAACGACAAGTTGTACCGCGCGGCGGCGATTCACGCCGCGATCTCGAAGGCCAAGAATGACCTGATCGGCCCGGAGGAGTATCCGCTCAACACCTATCGCGACGAGGTGGTCAAGCGCGTATACATCGAATACCAGAAACGGCTGGTGGCCAGCAACGCCGTGGACTTCGACGATCTGTTGGTGTACACGGCCAAACTGCTGGAGGATAATCCCAGCGTGCGCGAGAAATACGCGCGCCGCTTCATCCACGTTCTGGTGGACGAGTTTCAGGATACCAACCTGGCGCAGTATGCGCTGGTCAAGCATTTATCCTCGGCTCATCGCAATATTTTCTGTGTGGGCGACCCCGACCAGTCGGTGTATCGTTGGCGCGGCGCGGACTATCGCAACGTGCGCCGCTTCGAAGAGGACTTTCCCGACGCGCAGGTCATCATGCTCGAACAGAATTACCGCTCGCGGCAGAACATCCTCGACGCCGCCACGGGCGTGATCGACCGCGCTCAGAACCGCCGCAAGAAGCGCCTGTTCAGCGACCGCGGCGCGGGCGAGAAGGTCTTCTTCTACGAAGCGCCCGACGATTATGCCGAGGCCTCCTTTGTAGTAGACAGCATCGCGCAACTCGTCGCCAGCAGACAGTTCGAGCCGGGCGAGTGCGCGGTGATGTATCGCACCAACGCCATGTCCCGCCTGATCGAAGAGGCCTTCCTGCAGGCGCGGCTCCCGTACCGGCTGGTCGGCGCGCAACGATTCTATGGCCGCCGCGAGGTCAAGGACATGATCGCCTTCCTGCGCCTGGTCCACAACCCGCGCGACGAGGCCAGCCTCGACCGCGTCATCAACGTCCCGCCGCGCGGCATCGGCGAGAAGACCCTCACCACGCTGCACCTCGTCGCCCGCCAGGCAGACGCCAGCGCAGGCGCCGTGTTGATCGATTTGGCACGCGGATCGAATTCCCCGTTTTGGGCTTCCTTCACAGGCCGAGCCGCCCTGCCGCTGGCGGACTTCGGCTCGATGTTCGCCAACTGGTGCGCTTCCGCGCCTACACTGACCGTGGGCGAGTTGTTCGACCGCATCGCCGCCGACATCAATTACAAGAATTACATCGAGGACGACGGCAGCGAGGAAAGCCAGGAGCGCTGGGAGAACGTGCTCGAGTTGCGCCGCCTGGCGTTGGAATTTTCCACGCGCACGCTCGAAGAGTTCCTCGAAAACGTGGCGCTCGTGGCCGACCAGGACACCATCACCGACGTCAACGCGCCCACGCTGCTCACCCTCCACGCCGCCAAAGGGCTCGAGTTCGGCGCGGTCTTCCTGGTCGGCCTGGATGACGGCATCCTGCCGCACAGCCGCTCCTTCGACGAACCCGAAGCGATGGAAGAGGAACGCCGCCTCTTCTATGTGGGCATCACGCGCGCCAAGGACCGCCTCTACATTTTGCGCGCCATCCAACGCGGCGGACGCGGCATCGCCGAAGAGACCTTTCCCTCGCGCTTCCTGGATGACATCCCTGCTGACCTGATCGCCGGCAAAACACGCACGGGACGCACTTTGCGCGGGTCCATGCCCGAGACGAAATGGGAACGACCGTCCGCCCCGAAGCCTGCTCCCGTTACCGAGACGAAGTTCCGCGCCGGGATGCGAATCAAGCACCCGATCTGGGACGAGGGCATCATCCTGAACAGCCGCATCCAGGACGGCGACGAGATCGTGGACGTGGTCTTCGAGTCGGTGGGGATCAAGCGGCTGGCCGCCTCGCTCGCCAACCTGAAGATCCTCTGATGTACATCCGCTTCCTGTTCCTGTTGTATCGCATCTACACCTTCTTCGTCCGCCCGGTGGGGACCGGGGTGCGGGTGATGCTGATCCAGGATGGACAGGTGCTGCTGGTGCGTCACACCTACCTCGAAGGCTGGTACATGCCCGGCGGCGGGATCAAACGCGGTGAGACGACCGAGGAAGCCGCCCGTCGCGAAGCCCGCGAAGAGGTCGGCGCGGAGATGGGGGAAGTCCGTTTGCTGGGCGTCTACTCCAACTTCGAGATGAATCGCAGCGATCACAACGTGGTCTTCCTGTGCACGGACTTCAAATGGAATCGCACCCACGACAGCGAGATTGCCGAGGTGCGATTCTTTCCTTTAACATCCCTGCCCGCGGACTTGCAGCCCGGTCATCGCCGCCGCATCGAGGAAGTTGCTGCGGGGACGACGAGTCCCGCGTTCGGGCGCTGGTAAAAATGAGGTGACATGAACTGGAAATTGCTCTGGGATCTCTTCATCGTTTTCAGCCGCGTGGCGCTGTTCTCCTGGGGCGGAGGTCCCGCCTCGATGGGGCTGATGCAGCGCGAGGTCGTGATGGCGGGCTGGGTCACGCCCGAGGAGTTCGCGGACTCGCTCGCCATCGGCAACGCGCTGCCCGGGCCAATCGCGCCGCAGGTTTCGGCTTACATCGGCTACAAGATGGCGGGGCTGGCGGGCGCGGTCTCGGCGGTGACGGGCACCGTCCTGCCGACCACGCTATTGATGCTGGTGATGATCGTGTTCTTCTTTGGGATCAAGGACAGCCCGAAGGTCCAGGCCATGCTCAAGGCGGTGCGGCCCGTGGTGGTCGGCCTCCTGCTATGGACGGCCTACATCATGGCCTTTTCGGTTTTCAACGTCAGCAAGGTCGGTTGGATGCAGGGGTTGGCCTCCAATGCTGACAAGGTGCTGATCGCCCTGGCCGCCTTTGCCCTGTTGACCCTGACCGAAATCAACCCGGTCTGGCTGGTGCTGGCAGGTGCCATTCTGGGTCTTATCGTATACAAATAACATAAGGAGATTGCCATGTTCAAAGATTTGCCCGTGACCGTGGATGCCATCCTCGCGATGGAATGGTCGGACTATGAGCCGTACTTCAAGGACCTGCAGGCGCGCGAGTTGAGCGTGTCCAACCTGGACGAGTGGCTGCTCGATTGGTCTGCTATCGCCGATCATCTGGATGAACAGTACACGCGTCTGTTCGTCGCCACCACGCAGCACACCGATGACGCCGGGATCGAGGAACGCTTCAACCACTTCATCGAGACCGTCCAGCCGCCTGCCCGCGTGGAAGAGCAAAAGTTAAAGGAAAAGCTGCTCGCCAGTGGACTGGAGTCGCCGCACTTCAAGATGGGCCTGAAGAAAATGCGCGCCGAGGCGGATATCTTCAGCGAAGCCAACCTGGACCTGTTGATCGAAGAACAAAAGCTGAACGCCGAGTACAACAAGCTTATCGGCTCGCAGACCGTGATGTGGGAAGGCGAGGAGCGTACCATGGCCCAGATGTTCCCACTGACTCAGGACAAGGACCGCGCCGTTCGCGAAAAGGCCTGGAAAGCCGTCGTCGAGGTGCGCGTGCAAAACCGTGAAGCCGTCAACGAGCTGTGGACTCAGTTCATGCCGGTGCGGCTGAAGATCGCGCAAAATGCGGGCCTGCCCGATTATCGCGCCTACTGCTGGGCACAGAAGTTCCGCTTCGATTACACCCCCGAGGATTGCAAGACCTTCCACGCCGCCATCGAAAAAGTGGTCGTGCCAGCCGCCACGCGCATCTATGAGCGCCACAGGCAAAAGCTGGGCCTGGACCGATTCCGCCCGTGGGACCAGATGGCGGATGCCTCCGGCGGCGAGCCGCTGCGCCCATACGAAACGCTGGACGAGTTCAAGTCCAAGGCGCGCGACATCTTCACCAAGGTCGATCCGCAGTTCGGCGAGTATTTCCAGACCATGATGGACAGCGATCTGCTGGACCTGGACGACCGCAAGAACAAGGCGCCCGGCGGCTACAACCTCATCTATGGCGTGACCGGCAAGCCGTTCATTTTCATGAGCAACACCGGTATGCAATACGATGTGGATACGATCCTGCATGAGGGCGGGCATGCCTTCCATGCCTTCGAGGCGGTGGCCGTTCCCTACTTCCACGAGCGGGCTGAGGCCTACGTCCCTGCCGAGTTTGCTGAAGTCGCGTCGATGGCGATGGAATTGCTGGCGTCGCCGTATATCTCAAAGGAACATGGCGGCTACTACACAGAGAAGGACGCCGCCCGCGCCCGTCTCGACCACCTCGAGGGGATCGTCACCTTCTGGCCGTACATGGCCCTGGTGGACGCCTTCCAGCACTGGGTCTACGAGAACCCCGAGCAGGGTTCGGACCCGATGCAGTGCGAGGAGAAATGGGCCGAGTTGTGGAACCGCTTCATGCCAGGCATCGACTACAGCGGCTACGAGGACGCCAAGCGCACCTACTGGCATCGCCAGAGTCACATCCACACCGCGCCTTTCTATTACATCGAGTACGGCCTGGCGCAGCTCGGCGCGGTGCAGATCTGGGCCAATGCGCTCAAGGATCAGAAGAAAGCGGTGGAAGATTACCGCAAGGCCCTGGCGCTTGGCTCGACCGTCTCGCTGCCCGAGTTGTTCCGGGCGGCGGGCGCGAAGTTCGCTTTCGACGCGGAGACGCTCCAAACCTACATGGACATCATCGAAAGCGAGTTGAATAAACTCGAACAGATCCTTCAGTGAGAACACGGGGCATGGGAATCCATGCCCTGTTTTTATTTCTAGATTTGGAGGTACCTCATGCAATACGTCAATCTTGGAAAGACCGGCATGAAAGTTTCGCGCCTGTGCCTGGGCATGATGAGTTACGGCAGCAAGAAGTGGCGCGAGTGGATCCTGGAAGAAGACGAGGCGTTGCCCTTTGTGCAACGCGCGCTGGAAACAGGCATCAACTTCTTCGATACGGCGGATGTCTATTCGCTGGGTGAAAGCGAACGCATCCTCGGGAACCTGTTGCGCAAGTTGAACGTCCGCCGCGAGGATGTGGTCGTCGCCACCAAGGTCTTCAACCCGATGGGGGATGGCCCCAACGACCGCGGTAACTCACGCAAGCACATCCTCGACTCGATCGACGCCTCGCTGCGCCGCCTGCAAATGGACTACGTGGACCTGTACCAGATCCACCGCTGGGACTATGAGACGTCCATCGAAGAGACGCTCGAAGCGCTCAACGATGTCGTCCGCGCGGGCAAGGCGCGTTATATCGGCGCGTCGTCCATGTTTGCCTGGCAACTGATGAAGGCCCTGTCCATCTCGGATGCGCGCGGCTATGCGCGCTTCGTCTCGATGCAGGGACATTACAACCTGGCTTACCGCGAAGAGGAGCGCGAGATGATCCCCCTTTGCCTCGACCAGGGCCTGGGCCTGATTCCCTGGAGCCCGATGGCGCGCGGATTCTTCGCCGGCAACCGCAAACGTGCGGGCGAAGGCGAGACCGTCCGCTCGAAGAACGACTCTTACGCCGACAACCTGTACTTCCGCGAAGGCGATTTCGTCGTGCTCGACCACGTGCAGGAAGTAGCCAGAGCCCGCGGCGTGAGCGGATCACAGGTGGCTTTGGCCTGGATGCTGAACAAGCCGCACATCACGTCCCCGATCATCGGCGCCACGAAGATGAAACATCTGGATGAGGCCATCGCCGCACTGGACATCCAACTGGATGCGGAGGAAATCAAACGACTGGAAGAGCCCTATCAGCCGCATCCCGTGCTGGGACATTCGTAACAAACCGACAGTCAACCGTGGAAGATGGTAAGCGGACTGTAAGTATTTTTTACGGTCCACAGTCCATCGTCCACGGTCTTTAAGTTGGTACAATAAGCCAGCATCCTTTTCTACGGAGATTTTTGTGACCGAAACCCTCAAGATCTTCATCCCGATGGCTGGCTGGGGCACGCGCATGCGCCCGCATACGTGGAGCAAGCCCAAGCCGCTGGTCAGCGTGGCGGGCAAGACCTCACTTGAGCACCTGCTGGATATGTTCAAGACCGTGCCCAACCCTGGAAACGTGGAGTACATCTTCATCCTTGGGCCATTCCTGGGCGAGATGCAGGTCCCGACCTTCATCAAGGAAAACTACCCCGACATGAAGGCGCACTTCGTGGTGCAGCATGAGATGAAAGGACAGAGTCACGCCTTGTGGCTGGCGCGCGAACACCTGCACGGACCGATGATCGTGTGCTTTTCCGACACGCTCATGGAGACGGACTTCTCCTTCCTCGCCCGGGAGTCCGCCGACGGCGTGGCCTGGGTGATGCCCGTGCCAGATCCGCGACGGTTCGGGGTGGCGGATGTCGGCGCTGACGGCTGGGTGACTCGTTTCATCGAGAAGCCGCAGTCAATGGACAACAACCTTGTGGTGGTTGGGTGTTATTACTTCCAGAAATCCGAGAACCTGCTGGCCGCCATCGAAGACCAGATGCAGCGCGGACTGACCTTCAAGGGCGAGTACTTCCTGACCGACACCATCACGCTGATGATCGGCTCGGGCGCAAAGGTCCGCACGGAGCGCATCTCGTCCTGGCTGGACACCGGCACCATCGACGCCACGCTGGAGACGAACCGCATCCTGCTGGAGCGGGGGGCGGGCAACGACTCCGAAATCGGGACCAAGCCCACGGTCCAGATCGTGCCGCCGGTCTTCATCCACCCGAGCGCAGAGGTGAGCGAGGCCGTCATCGGGCCGCACGTCTCCATCGGCGCGAACTGCGTCGTGCGTCAGGCGGTCGTCAGCGACAGCATCATCGAAGCCGATACGCGCCTCGAACGGACAGCCCTCACGCATTCACTGATCGGCCGCAACTGCGTGGTGGAAGGCCAGATCAACCCCACCGAGGCTGCACAGCTGAACATCGGCGACAATAGCAGTGTCATCTCGGGGTAGTGACGTTTTGTCCTACCCTTTTTTCTTCGAACTTGATACAGTATGGACATCGTGGAATGCCGCTCGGACAGTGAATATGCTGAACGCCCGCTATCTCTGATCTGGGAAGGGCGGCGCTACGAGATCGCTGAGATCCTGGCGCGCTGGCGCGGACCGGGCGAGAAGGGTTTCCGCGTCAAGACCGCCGACGGACAGGCGTTTGAACTGACCTACCGGGAGATTGCCGACGAATGGCAAATCCAACCCATCCAAGGATCATAAGGAGACTCCATGCAGGAAGTGACCAACGTGCAACGACTTTCGAAACGGGTGGCCGGGCTCAAGCCCAGCGGCATCCGCAAGTTCTTCGACATCGCCGCGACAATGAAGGATGTCATCTCGCTCGGTATTGGCGAGCCTGATTTCACCACGCCCAAGCCGATCCTCGATGCGGGCATCCGCTCGCTGCAAAACGGCGAGACGCACTACACCTCGAACTGGGGCAAGATGGAATTGCGCCAGGCCATCGCCGACAACCTGCAAAAACGGTACGGTGTGAAGTACGACCCCGCCACCGAAGTGGTCGCCACAGTCGGCGTTTCGGAGGCGCTCTACCTGACCTTCACCGCCATCCTCGACCCGGGCGACGAGGTCATCATCCCGACCCCGTGCTTCGTCTCGTACCAGGCGGAGGTCATCCTGGCGGGCGGCGTGCCGGTGGAAGTGCCTGCGCGGCTGGAAAACCAGTTCATGGTCGACCCGGACGACATCCGCAAGGCCATCACGCCGCGCACCAAGTGCATCTTTATCGGTTATCCCTCCAACCCGACCGGGGCCGTCGCCACACGGGAAGTGATGCTCGAGATCGCGAAGATCGCCGAGGAACGCGACCTGCTAGTGGTCTCGGACGAGATCTACGACCGCCTGGTCTACGACTTCGACCACGTCTGCTTCCCCTCGCTGGATGAAAGCATCCAGCGCCGCACGATCCTGCTGGGCGGCTTCTCGAAGGATTACGCCATGACCGGCTGGCGCATCGGCTACGCCTGCGGCCCGGCCGACATCATCCAGGGGCTGGTGCGCATCCACCAATACACCATCATGTCTGCGCCAACCACCGCGCAGGACGCCGCGCTCGAAGCCTTGAAGAGCGGCAACTCCTACGTGGAAGAAATGGTGGCCGAGTACAACCGCCGCCGCAAACTGCTCGTGGCGGGACTCAACCGCCTGGGCCTCTCGACCTTTGAGCCGCGCGGCGCCTTCTACACCTTCCCCAACATCCGCGCCTCTGGCATGGACGATGAGACCTTCGCCGAAGCCCTGCTGAAAGAGGAGGGCGTGGCGGTCGTCCCAGGCAACGCCTTCGGCCCCGGCGGAGACGGCTTCGTGAGAGCCTGCTATGCCACCGAATACAGCAAGATCGAAGAAGCCCTGCACCGCATGGAAAGGTTCATGAGCAGGCACGGATAGAATGAAAGCGGGCATGGTGACGTGCCCGCTTTTGATTGGAATGGGCCCTGGCCTGTTTAGACATTTGTTGTATAATGGGGCCGTTTATGACCAGCCCATTCCGCCTCACCAAGCCCAAGGAACCGACCGTGAGGTTGGATTTCCGATTTCCCCGAAGCATTGTCCCTGAGACCTGACAGATACCTGTCAGGTCTTTTCTTAATATGGCTTGTCCGCCCAGTGATCAACGGGATCCGACCAACTCGTCCCGCTCCATCAAACATAAATTAAGTTCCAAAGGAGAGAAAGCAATGCCCACTTCATCCACCAATCCGCACCTGCCCTTCGGCGAGAACAAGAACGCCGAGTGGTACGGCAAGGACATCATTTCCGTCAAACAGTTCAAACGCGAAGACCTTGAATACGTCTTCGGCGTGGCGCACGAGATGCGCGGCATGGTCGAGCGCATCGGCACCTTCGACCTGCTCAAAGGCAAGATCCTGGCCAACCTGTTCTACGAACCGTCCACGCGTACTTCATCCTCGTTCACCGCAGCCATGGAACGTCTGGGCGGCTCGGTCATCCCGATCAACGAGGTGAAATACTCGTCTGTGTCGAAGGGCGAGAGCCTGCCCGACACCATCCGCACGCTCGAATGCTATACGGACGTGATTGTGCTGCGGCACCCCGAGACGGGCTCGGCGGCCATTGCGGCCAAGGCCGCGCGCAAACCCGTCATCAACGCGGGCGACGGTGTGGGCGAACATCCCACCCAGGCCCTGCTCGACACCTTCACAATCATGGAAGAGCTGGGGCGGCTCGACAACCTCAACGTCACCATGCTTGGCGATCTGAAATATGGCCGCACGGTCCACTCGCTGGCGCGCCTGCTCTCGCAGTTCAGCAACATCAAACTGAACTACGTCTCGCCCGAGATCCTGCGCATGCCAAAGGAAGTGATGGACGAGGTCGCGGGAAAAGGCGTCCCGCAAGCCGAATTCAACTCACTCGAACAGGTCCTGCCGCAGACCGACGTGCTGTACGTCACGCGCGTGCAGAAGGAACGCTTCGAAGACCCCGCCGACTACGAAAAGGTCAAGGGCGCGTACGTCATCGACCCCGACGTGATGAAAGCCGCCAAACAGGATATGATCGTGATGCACCCGCTGCCGCGCGTCGGCGAGATCAGCCCCGATTTCGACGACGATCCCCGCGCCGCCTACTTCCGCCAGATGGAATACGGCCTGTACGTCCGCATGGCGTTACTGGCGATGGTATTGGGCAAGGCATAAAGTTCACAAATTGAAAGGTTGGCAGGTTGGAACGTTTAAACCTGCCAACCTTCGAACCTTCAAACAAAGGAAATATGGAATCCTTCTTCACCTTTCTCGAAAAGCGCGTCGACGATTGCTCCTCGCTGCTGTGCGTGGGACTCGACCCGCACGTTTCCGACCTGAAAGCGCCCACCGCCGAAGCCGCCCTGGACTTTTGCCTGAATCTCGTTAAACAGACCGCGCCCTACGCTGCGGCCTTCAAGCCCAACGCCGCCTTCTTCGAAGTCTTCGGCGCAGACGGTTGGACGGCGCTCAAGCAGGTCATCGAAGCGGTACAGGCTGAATCGAATCGACTCGGCTCGCTGATCCCCGTCATCCTGGACGCCAAACGCGGCGACATCGCCTCGACCGCGGAAGCCTACGCCAGGTCCGCGTTCGAAAGCCTGGGCGCACACTGCATCACGCTCAGCCCCTACCTCGGCAAAGACTCCATCGACCCGTTCCTCCAGAATTCGGAGAAAGGTGTATTCCTGCTGTGCAAGACGTCGAATGCGGGGAGCGGGGATTTGCAGGATGTAACCGTCGTAGGGGCGGACGGCCGTCCGCCCGTGCCGTTGTATGTCCACGTTGCGCATCTCGCTCAATCCTGGAATACCAAAAACAACATCGGCCTGGTCGTCGGCGCCACACATTTGGACGCCATGCAGCGCGT
>CAZGFR010000009.1:31628-61775 GCA_964524485.1 uncultured Anaerolineaceae bacterium
TGTGGTTCCTCGCGCCTGGCGTCGGTGCCCAGGGCGGGGAGTTGGAATCCACGCTGAAGGCAGGTCTGCGCAAGGATAACAAGGGCGTGCTGCTGCCCATCTCGCGGGCCATTTCGCGCAGCGATAATCCGCGCAAGGTCGTTCTGGAAATGCGAGACGTGATGCTCGGGATTCGGTCTTCGGTTTTCGGGAATCGGTAAAGGAGCCGTTATGACAGACCAATTACCAATTACCAATTACGCCTTGGCCGACGGTCTGCTCGAAGCGGGCTGCATCAAGTTTGGCGAGTTCACCCTCAAGTCGGGGCTCAAGTCGCCGATCTACATCGACCTGCGGCAGATCATCACCTATCCCAAACTATTGGCGGACATCGCTCAGGCCTACCTGCCTCTACTTTCCACTCTCCACTTTTCACGCATCGCGGGCCTGCCTTATGCGGCCATTCCCATCGCAACTGCCATCTCACTAGCCGGCGATTACCCGATGATCTATCCGCGCAAGGAAGCCAAAGCTTACGGCACCAAGGCTGAGATCGAGGGCGAGTTCCACGCGGGCGAGACGGTCGTCGTGATCGATGACCTGGCCACCACGGGCGGCAGCAAGTTCGAGGCCATCGAGAAGCTGACAGGCGTCGGGCTGCTCGTGAAGGATGTCGTCGTGCTCGTGGACCGTCAGTCCGGCGCGAGAGAGTCGTTGGAGCAGGCAGGTTATTCCTTGCACGCAGTGTTGACCATCTCGGATATGCTGGCGTACTGGGAATCGACGGGCAAGGTGGAGAAGGAAAAGATCACGGCCACGCGGGCCTTTTTGGCGGAGAACCGATGATCCAGATCGTTTCCTGTCAGGACCGCATCGAAGAACTGGTCCAATTCGCCGCCCGCCTCAACAGTGACGGGTCGCATCATATTGGATTCTTCGGCGAGGGCGAAGCGGACGTGCGCGCCTCGCTGGAGGAATGTGTCATCCCAACCGCTGAAGGATTCCTGCTAGCCTACGAAGGTGAGGCTCTGGTCGGCGTCTTCGGCGTGGATGCTGACCCCGAAGTCGACCGCGCCTGGCTGTTCGGCCCGCTCGTCGAACACGCGGACTGGCATCCGCTCGCAGACGAACTCTACACCCATGCGCTAACGTTGATCCCCGCAGGCATCCACAGCTATGACCTGTTCTGTGATGAGCAAAACGCCCGCCTGGCAGAATTCGCCGCGCGGCACGGATTTCCCCTGCACTCCGAGAACGCCGTCATGAGCGTGACACGCGATGCGTACAAGCCGCATGAGAGCAGGGGCACACGGATCATTCCCTTCGAAGAGAATTTCTTTGACGCCTTCGAAACATTGCACAAGGCCGTCTTTCCGGGCACCTACTTCACCGCCCGCCAGATCGTGGACAAGGTCAACGAGACTCACCAGCTTCTGCTGGCCGTGGATGGGGACCGCCTGCTTGGCTATCACTTCGGCAAGATCGACCCTGCAGCCGAGTCGGGTTACGTGGATTTCATCGGCACGGACGAATCCGCCCGCGGCCACGGTATCGGCGCGGACTTGCTGACGGCAGGCCTGGACTGGATGTTTTCTGCACCCAGCACGCAAAAGGTCAGCCTGACCGTCAATGCGGACAATCAGATCGCGCGCGGCTTGTACAAGAAAGTTGGTTTCGTCACCGAGCGTGTCATGCGCGGCTATCGCAAGGAATTGAAATAATCATTTTCTTTGATAAACTATCCTTCACTTAACTTTGAAACAAGGCAAACAGACCCGCTGATGTACGACTCCATTCGCTCCCTCCTCTTTCGGCTCGACCCCGAGCAGGCCCACGAACTGACCCTGCGCGCCATCCGCCTGGCAGGACAGGTGGGTCCTGTCGGCTGGCTGCTTTCGCAGATCTTCAAGGCGCCCGACAAACCCGTAGAGGTCTTCGGGCTGCGCTTCAGGAATCCCGTGGGGCTGGCGGCGGGCTATGACAAGGACGGCGTTGCCATCCACGGGTTGGATACGCTCGGCTTCGGCCACATCGAGATCGGCACGGTTACGCCGCTGCCGCAGAGCGGAAATCCCAAACCGCGCGTCTTCCGCCTAGTGGAGGATGAAGCTGTCATCAACCGCATGGGATTTCCCAGCCGCGGCACCGAGTTCGTGCAGACCCAGCTCGACCCCGACCTGCGCGTCGGCTTCGTGGAGCGGACCTTCGGCTTTCGTCCGCGCTTTTATGTGGCATACCGTCGGCCCACAACGGCGGTGCTGGGCGTGAACCTCGGCAAGAACAAGAACACACCCAACGAGCAGGCCGTCTACGACTATGTCTCGCTGCTGCAAAACTACGCGCGCCTGGCAGGCTACCTGACCATCAACGTCAGTTCGCCTAACACGGTGGGATTGCGCAAGTTGCAGGGGCGCGACGCGCTCGAGTCGCTGCTGACGCATCTGCACGAACAGCGACTGCTGGAACAGACACGTTGGGAAAAGCGACTCCCGCTGCTGGTCAAGCTCGCGCCTGACCTCAGCGCAGGGGAGCTGGATGACGCCCTGGACGTGATCCTGCGCACCCACATGGACGGCGTCATCGTCACCAACACGACTCTGGCCCGCGAGGGATTGCGCTCCAGCCAGGGCGGCGAAAGCGGCGGCTTAAGCGGAGCCCCGCTCAGGGTCCGCAGTGAAGAGGTGCTGGCGCAGGTTGTCAAACGGCTGGACGGCCACCTGCCCGTCGTCAGCGTGGGCGGCATCATGCATCCCGACGATGCAAAACGCCGCCTCGACATGGGTGCGGCGCTGGTGCAGGTCTACACGGGCTTGATCTATCGCGGACCTGGGTTGGTGAAGCAGATCGTCAAAGCGTTGTAGGTATGTCGTTGCGAGCGCAGCGAAGCAACCTCCCACTCAACAGCTGCTTTTAATTTTGAGATTGCTTCGTCGGGGTTTCGCCGCTTCGCGGCTCATCCCTCCTCGCAACGACATCATTGGGTCATGTACAACCCGCCCGTCGACTCCATCCAATCGGCGATGCGCTCCACAGCGGCGGGGATGCTGTTATCGGAGATATCCACCTCCAGCACGGGCAGCAGCGATTCGCGTACCAGTCGGCGCATCAACTCCTGCTGCTCGATGAACACGTCCAGGTTATCGTACTGCGAGGGATTGCCCGACACCTTGAGCCGCTCCTCGCGCGCCGCCGCAAAGGATTCGGGCGAACGCGTCAGCAGCACCATCCGAAAATTGAGCGGGGCCAGGCGTTCCTCCAGCCAGTGAAAATCGTAATCCTTGTGATAAGTCTGCAACTGATACGCGCGTGTGGAAATGTGGAAGCGGTCCACGATCCACGAATAATAACGCTGCAACTCGAACATGCGCGCCCAGGTGGCATAGGTCTCCATCGCCAGCGACTCTTCCTGCGGTTCGAAGTTGATCGGCCCGCGCCCCCACGGGAAATTGGTGAACGCGCACCACTCCGCCGAGATCAGCGGCGAATGGTAGCGGTATTTACGCGGCCCCACAATGCGCGGATGCTCGTTGAGCTCGAACGCGATCTCGGTCTTGAACGTCAGGCGCGTGCCTTCCAGGATGATTTTGGGGGTGAGTTTGGACATGGGCCAATTATACGTCCAGACAATTTCTCTAATGAACTTCTGATGTGCTTTTGAAAGGGTCGCAGCCGCATTGTATGGTATATTGCGGACATACAGGTAAACCCTATGGATGACAGAATCACAATCATCGAAGGCCCGCCGCCCGTATTTGAACTTTCCCAGGACGGCTGGGCGCTCGGCCTGAACGAAGGGCCGCAACTTTCCGTCCCCGCGCTGACCCGCCTGCGCACCTTCAACGGTCCCGCGCTGGTGGAGCGCTGTTATCGCGCCTGGCACAACCAGATGCCCATTCACCTGCATTACCGCAACGATCTCGGTCTCGAACAGACCGCCCCCATCCTCGCCGCCCGCAACGTCGAAACCGAAGAAGGACACGTCCTGCTGCTGTGGGTGTATCTCGACCAGGAAAAGGTCGAATACGAGTTCTACACCGACGAGGACGACTCCGACGAGAACGACACCGAGCAGTAACCCCCGCTCCTCTTTCTTCTGTCACGGAAGAAGGAGGAGATTTTTTTATTAACGGACCCGCCCATGCCCAGCCTTCTCTCTGATTTACAAAACTCCGTCCTGACCCTGACCCTCAACCGCCCCGAGCGCGCCAACGCCTTCAACGCGGACCTCATTGCCGAGGTGCTCCAGGCCCTGCGTGAGGCGGCCAGGAAACCCGAGGTGCGCTGCATTGTGCTGACGGGCGCAGGCCGCGTCTTCAGCGCAGGCCAGGACATCGAAGAGATGCGCGCGGGGGGAGAGTCGCTTTCGTATCTGGAGCATCTGCGCGCCACCTACAATCCGCTGGTGCTGATGCTGCGCCAGATCGAGAAGCCGGTCATCGCGGCGGTCAACGGTCCCTGTGCGGGCGCCTCGCTGGGAGTTGCGCTGGCCTGTGATCTGCGCATCGCGTCCGAGGCGGCCACCTTCGTGGTCGGATTCAACGGCATCGCCCTTGCCCCCGACTCGGGCGTCTCGCTGTTGCTGCCCGCGTTGATCGGACTGGGCCGCGCCGCCGAGTTCACCTTCTCGAACGCGCCCATCCCTGCGCAAAAGGCCCTGGACTGGGGCCTGGTCAACCGCGTAGTCCCCGCCGAAGCCCTCAGCGCGGAAACGGCCAAAGTCGCGGGCATGCTGGCCCAGGGTCCGGTAGGGGCGTATGGCCTGACCAAGCGCGCCTTCAACAAGGCTATGCTTCCCAACCTGGAAGAAGTCCTCGAATATGAAGGCCAGGTCCAGGAAGTGGCGGGACACAATCCCGAGCACAAAGAGGGCGTGGCCGCCTTTTTGGAGAAACGGAAGCCTACGTATGGGACCTTCTCGTGAGATTCATCACAACTATCCCCCTAATTTAGTGGATTTTTGTCATATTGACGTAGTCCTGTATATCGGTTAATCTTAAGTATAGTTGTCTGACAGGTCTTATGCTATGAACCTCTGGCACTACATATTCTGAGATAAAAGCGGGCACCCGTACCGGGCTGCCCGCTTATATTTTCGCCACAATCCAAACTCATCTCTTAGGAGAAAACCATGTCCGGACAGATCAATGCCTTTGAAATGGCACAGAAGCAGTTCGACGGGGTTGCCAAGCAGTTGAATCTCGACCCTGGCATCGCCGAAGTGTTGCGCTGGCCGATGCGCGAATATTCGTTCCGCATCCCGGTTCGCATGGACGACGGCTCGCTCAAGGTCTTCCAGGGCTTCCGCGTCCAGCACAACGATGCCCGCGGCCCCAACAAGGGCGGCATCCGCTTCCACCCGGCTGAGACGATGGACACCGTCCGCGCCCTGGCCACCTGGATGACCTGGAAATGCGCCGTGGCCGACATCCCCCTGGGCGGCGGCAAGGGCGGCATCATCGTGGATCCCTCCACGCTGACCGTCAACGAGAAGGAAGAGCTGTGCCGCGGTTGGGTGCGCTCCATGTGGAAGAACATCGGCCCGCGCAACGACGTGCCGGCCCCGGATGTGGGCACCACTCCCCAGATGATGGGCTGGATGATGGATGAGTACTCCCGCCTGGTCGGTCAGTACACCCCCGGCGTGTTCACCGGCAAGCCCCTGGGCGGCGGCGGCTCCCTGGGCCGCACCGAAGCCACCGGCTACGGCGCGATCTACACCGTGCGCGAAGCCATGAAGCACCTCAAGATGGACTCGACCAAAGCCGTCGCGGCCATCGAAGGCTTCGGCAACGTGGCCCAGTATGCGGCCATCGGCTTCGTGGAAATGCTGGGCGGCAAGGTCGCCTGCGTCTCCTGCTACGACCGCCATGCCAAGAAGTCCTTCACCTACAGCCACAAGAACGGCGTCGATCCCAAGTTCCTGCTCACCATCGTGGATGAGTACGGCACCATCGACCAGAAGAAAGCCGAAGCGGCTGGCTACAAGGTCGATGACGGCGATGCCTGGATCACCTTCGAAGCCGACGTGTTGATCCCCGCGGCCATCGAAGGCCACGTCAACGCCGACACCGTCAAGAAGATGTCCAGCCGCGTGAAGATTGTTGCGGAAGGCGCGAACGGCCCCACCACCCCCGAGGCCGACGAGTTCTTCAAGGCCAACAAGATATTCAACATTCCGGACTTCCTCTGCAACGCCGGCGGCGTGACCACCTCCTACTTCGAACAGGTCCAGAACGACATGAACTTCTACTGGCCCAAGGACGAGGTGCTCGAGAAACTCGACCAGAAGATGACCTCCGCCTTCCACGCCGTGCTCGACATGAGCGAGAAGCAAGGCGTGTACATGCGCGACGCGGCCTACATGGTCGCCATCTCGCGCGTGGTCAAGGCCATGGAACTGCGCGGCTGGCTCTCCGGCAACGCGTAACATCTGCGCGGACTGAAGTCCGCAATTCAGAAAAAAAACGGACGCGCCAATGAGCGCGTCCGTTTTTGATTTCCGGTCCCGGACCGTGAGCCTGGTCCCGTTATAGGCCGAGAGTCCGTCCTTCGCCAGCAGACGCCGAAGCGCCGCCTCGGACGGGGCCAGTTCTAAGGTCCAGGGCGTGACACGCAGTTCGGTCATTGCTGGACGAATTCGGTCGGGTAGCCCGCCGCAATCCACGGGTTGAGTCCGCCGAGCAGAGCGTACACGCGGGTGAAACCTTGCTGATACAGGAGGAACGCCGCACCGGCGCTCGAATGTTCATTCGTTCAGGTGCAGTAGGTGATGATCAGCGTGTCGCGGTCGTAATCGGACAGACGGGCGAGCTGGTCGGTGGGGATGTCGAGCGCGCCCGCAATGTGGACCTGATTGTAGTTCTCGGTGCCGCGCACGTCGATGAAGACGGCCGTTTTCGCGTCGAACGCAGCCTTGGCATCCTCAATCGTGATGCGCGGCACCATGTCCACCGAAGACGGGGTGGGGATGCGCGTGGGCTGGGGGATCGCGCCGTCGGGATACGGGTTGGGATACGCGCCGCCCCCGCAGGCCGCGAGCGTCAACAATAACAGCGCGGCCGCCAGGATGCGCAATACGGTTTGTTTCATGAGGCTAGATCTCGCAGTAGCGCTCGATGCGCTTGCCGATGATGGCCAGGCTGTCATCCCAGAACTTGCGCGTGCGGATGTCGATGCCGAAGCGGGCAGCCAGGTCGGCGGCGGAGGCTTCGCCGGTGGAGGCCAGCAGGTTCTTGTAATCGGCCACGAACTCGGGTCCGCGCTGCTGATAGATGGCGTACAGGCCGGTGGCGAAGAGCAGGCCGAAGGCGTAGGGATAGTTGTAGAAAGCCAGGGCGGGCGAGTAGTAATGCGGCTTCCAGGTCCACATGAATTTCTGGAGCTGCGCTTCGTCCAGACCGTCGCCGTAGGTGGCCTTTTGGGCGCGTTCCATGATCTCGTTCAACTCATCGGCGGTCAGGTCGGCCTGGGTGCGGCGCTCGAAGACTTCCTTCTCGAACAGGAAGCGCGAGTAGATGTCCACGATGACCTGGGCGGCGCCGCTGATCTGCGACTCGAGCACGGCCAGTTCCTCCTGCGGGTCGGTGACCTGCTTGAGCACGGCCTCGGTAATGATGGTCTCGCACATGATGGAGGCGGTCTCGGCCAGGGTCATGGGCGTGACCTGCTGCATGACGGTCTTGCCTGCCTGATAGGCGCACTCGTTATGGAAAGCATGTCCCAGTTCATGGGCCACGGTGCTGACCTGGTCGAACGAGCCGTCGAAGTTGCACAGGATGCGGCTTTCCTTCAAGGCCTGGAGTTCGGTGCAATACGCGCCGCCACGCTTGCCGTCGCGCTGTTCGGCGTCGATCCAGCGATGGTCGAAGGCGCGTTTGGCGAAGGCCGCCAGGTCGGGCGAGAACTGGCCGAAGTTCTCGATGATGAAATCGCGGGCTTCCTCAAAGGAATAGATCTTGTCGGTCTTGCCCATCGGAGCGAAGATGTCCCACCAGGCCAGGCGTTCCTTGCCGAGCTTGCTGGCCTTGCTCTTGAAGTACTTGCGGAACATCGGGAAGGAGCCTTCCATGGCGCTCATCATCGCTTCAAGCGTGGCGCGGTCGATGCGGGCGGCGTCGAGGGAGGAGTGCAGGGCGTCCTCGCGTCCGCGGCGTTTGTTGAGGGCGATGGTCTCGCCCTTGACGCCGTTCATGCAGGCCGCCAGCACTTCCTTGACGCTCTCCCAGGCCTTGTTCTCGGCCTCGTAACCGCGGCGGCGGACCTCGGCGTCGGGGTGCGAGCGCAGGTTGATCAGGGCGGGCATGGGCATCTTCTCGACCTTGCCGTCCAGTTCAAAATCTACGCTCAACTGGGAGGTGACGGTCCCCTGCAATTTGCCGAAGGCGCTGCCGCCACTCAGGCTCAACTCGGCGGCCAGGGCCTCTTCGGCCTCGCTCATCAGGTACTTGCTCTGATCAGCGTTCTCCTTGATGATGAAAGCATGCGCCACGGCGGTCGGATTCAGCGCGATGATCTTGTCCAGCGACGGGGTCAACTTGCTCAACCAGCCCTTGAAGCGGACGAAGACCTGGCGCAGCGGCAGGTAGGCCTGCTCAAACTCGGACTCAGCCTTCAGGGCCACGGCGTCGCGGGAGTTGGTATCCACATGACAGGAGATGTACGGGCCGAGCGTGTAGGCCTGGGTCTGGACGGCGTTGAGGCGGTCCACCACGTCGCCAAGCAGGGCTGCCAATTTTTTGGCGGAGGTCTTGGGGGTGGTGGCGGCAATCTGTTCGTCGAAGAAGGTTCCGAGGTCGGCGATCTGGCGCTTGAAATCCTCGAAAGCGGCTTTGAATTCGGTCGATTCCAGGGAGGGATAGGCGTTGGTCATATCCCAGCGCGGAGCAGAAAGGGTCATGGAGGTCTCCTTTTGGTAGGGTATGCCAAGTATACCCGCTGAATCACCCTCTCGTTCGCTTGCCATCTCTCCCCAAACCCTCTACAATTAAGTTAACTTGGAGGTTGCGATGAAACAAGATCGATTCTTACTTGGCATTCTGATCGGTATCTTCGTCCTGGTGCTGGTGGCCCTGGGTTTGTTCTTCACCCGCCACAACAACCAGGAGTACCTGTCGGCGGATACGCCGGAGGCGGTCGTCTTCAACTACGTCCTGGCCGTGACCGAACGGGACTACGAAAAAGCCTACGGCTACCTGGCCGACCTCGACCATAAACCCACCTACGATGAGTTCCGTCAGTCCTTCTTCAAGGGAGAGGTCTCGCCAAACGGCGTGGGCGTGGATGTCGGCAAGGCCACCGTCCACGACGGCGAAGCCAGCGTGGAGTTGAACATGCTGTACTCGGCCAGCGACCCGTTCTCCACGGGTTACACCAACCTGGAATATGCCTTTCTGGTCAAGCAGGGGGACGAGTGGCGAATCTCGTCCATGCCGTACATGTTCTGGAGCTACAACTGGTACCAGCCGACGGTCAAGCCTTAAGGGATTTCCATGAAAACCATTCGACGTCTTTACTTTTACGCAGTTGCGCTCATCAGCCTGGAGGTCGTCTTGTGGGGCGGCATCGGGTTGTTGCGCAGCATCGTGGCCCGCTACGCATTGGGCGGGACCGATGCGCTGGCGCGGGCTCTGGCGCTCATCCTGGTGGGCGTGCCAATCTTCCTCTTCCACTGGCTGTGGGCGCAGCGCAGCGCCTCCCGCGATGAGGAGGAAAGGGACGCCAGCCTGCGCGCCATCTTCCTTTACGCCGTGATGATCGGCACGCTGGTGCCCGTGACCCAGAACCTGCTGGCCTTCATCAACCGCCTGCTGCTGGGCGGGATGGGGCTTCCGGTGAGTCGCGCCATCGTGGGCGGAGGCCAGTCCTGGTCCGACAACCTGATCGCCATCCTCATCAACCTGGTCGTGGCTGCCTATTTCTGGAACGTCTTGCGCGGCGAGTGGAGGTCCCAGCCCGGGCGCGAGAACTTTGCCGATGTCCGCCGCCTGTACCGCTATCTGTGGGTGCTGTACGGCCTGTTGATGATGGTCTTCGGCGCACAACAGCTTCTGCGATTCGTATTTTACGTCCCCACTGACACGCTGGGGGTGCTGGGACGCGAGACCTTCGTGAACGGACTCGCGCTGCTGTTGGTGGGTACGCCCATCTGGATCTACACCTGGAGGATCTGCCAGGATGCCCTGACGGATTCTGCGGAACAGGGATCAACCCTGCGCCTGGTGGTGCTCTACCTGCTGGCTCTCGGCGGCGTGATCAGCGTGCTGACGGCGGGCGGCAACCTGTTGTACTCCGTGATCGAGCATTTGCTGGGAGACACCTCCGCCTGGTCCGATTTCATCCAGCGCATCGGCGGACCGATCTCGGTCGGCGTGCCGCTGGCGGTGGTGTGGGCGTACTTCGGCCGCTGGCGCGACCATCACATCGAGGCGGTCAGCACGGGCGTGCAGCGTGAGACGCTCAAGCGGCCGCATGCCTACATCCTGTCGCTGATCGGGCTGGTGACCGCCTTCATCGGCGTAACCATGCTGATCAGCGTGATCATCGACTTGCTGGTGGGCAGCCAATACCTGGCGAGTGACTTCATGCGTGAGCGCGTATCCGCGGCGCTGGCCACCCTGTTGGTGGGGTTGCCGCTCTGGCTTTCCACCTGGCTTCCCATCAGCGACCAGGCCGCCGTAGACGGGGACTCGGGCGAGCACGCCCGCCGCTCGGTGATCCGCAAGGGATACCTGTATTTGGTGCTGTTCGCCTCGGTCATTGGCGGGATGGTCAGCGCGGTGACGTTGGTCTTCCGCCTGCTCAACGCCGCGCTGACAGGGAATCTGGAGAGCAATTTCCTATCCTCGGTGCTCAACCTGGGACAGGTTCTGGCCTTGTTCGTGGTCGTGCTTGTGTATCACCTGTTGATCCTGCGGCGTGACGGCGTATCCGCGGCCAGTGCGCTGGCCGCCAAACAGGCCGAGTTCCGCGTGCTGGTGCTCGACCCGGGCGACGGCCGCTTCGGCGAGGCGGCAAAAACCGCCTTGAGCAGGCAATCGGCACAAATGCCTGTAACGGTGTTGCGCGCGGGGGATGCGATCCCCGAAGGGCTGACGGCGCAGGTGGCGATCCTGCCGGGCTCGCTGGCCGTCGCGCTGGACGGTCCGCTGGGGGCGTGGCTGCGCTCGTTCAACGGGAGCAGGCTCATCGTCCAGGATGAGGCGGAGGGAGTGGCGTGGGGTCAGGATGTGGGCCAGGCCGCGATCCTCGCGCGGCAACTGGCCGAGGGGCAGACCATCCGCAGCCAGAAGCGCACGTCCGCGTGGACGGTCGTCATCTACATCTTTGCGATCCTGTTCGCGATCCAACTGGCATTCGGGCTGCTCGGCCTTGGACTGTCGTTGATCTTTGGATGAACGCAAGGCAAGATAAATCTCTGGTCACTTAATGATATACTTCGCATAAATTACCCCACTTCGAGGTTCAGGTCATGAAAGTAATCGTCTTACAAGAAAACCTCGCCCGCGGACTGAGCATCGTGTCGCGCGCGGTATCGCCGCGCAGCACGTTGCCCGTCCTGTCGAACATCCTGATCGCCTCCGACGAGGGCCGTCTGCGCCTTTCGGCCACGAACCTCGAGCTGGGCATCACGTGCTGGATCCCCGCCCGCATCGACCAGGAGGGTTCGACCACTGTCCCCTCCCGCACGCTCAGCGACCTGGTCAATACCCTGCCCGCCGACCAGGTGCAGTTGACCCTTGACGCCCAGACCCAAAGCCTGCACGTGCAGGGCGGCACTTCGAACAACGACATCAAGTGCATCGACGCGCAGGAGTTCCCGCCCCTGCCTGTTCCCGATATGGACGGCGCGGTGCAGGTCAATGTGGCTGACTTCAAGGAGATGATCCAGCAGGTGACCTTCGCCGCCTCGACCGACGAGGCCCGCCCGGTGCTGATGGGCGTGCTGGTCACCGTGGAAAAGGACCAGATCACCATGGCCGCCGCGGACGGCTTCCGCCTGGCGGTGCGCAAGGCCACGCTCTCGAACGCGATGCCGTCGCCGATCTCGGCCATCATCCCCGCCCGCGCGCTGAACGAACTGGCCCGCGTGGCCGGCGACGGCGAGGAATCGATCTACATGGTCATGCCCAAGGGACGCGGCCAGGTGCTCTTCCGCGTCAAGGACGTGGAGGTCGTCTCTCAGTTAATCGACGGCACCTTCCCCGATTATCACCAGATCATCCCGCGCAATTACAAGTCACGCACGCTCGTGTCCACCAACGCCATGTTGAAAGCCTGCAAGCAGGCGGAGATCTTCGCCCGTGAAGGCTCGAATGTGGCGCGGCTCGACATCAAGCCTGCCCAAAGCGACATGCAGCCCAGCGAGGTCGAGATCTCGGCCACCTCTGAGGAGACCGGCAAGAATGAGACCATCGTCGAGGCCACTGTGGACGGCGGCGGGATGTTGATCGCCTTCAACGTCAAGTTCCTGCGTGAGGCGCTCGAAGCCGTGAAGACGCCCAACGTGGCGATGGAGACCTCGGGTCCGAACGCCCCGGGCGTCATCCGCCCGGTCGGCAACGAAGACTATATCCAGGTCATCATGCCGATGCACCTCGGGTAACGGAATATCGTTCGAACAATCCACGAAGCGGCAGGTGCCTTGCGCCCGCCGCTTTTGTTATACAATAAGACATCCCATCTGCGAGCCAGCCCATGACCCTGCCCAGTCCCTCCTTCGACAACGTCCTGCGCATCTACCTGGCGCTCAACCAGTATCCCATTCTGGCGGGGCGCATCCGCTCGCGCATGCGCAAGGAGATGTTCGCGCGCGGCATCATCACGAAGGAAAATTTCGAGACGGAGGCGCGTCAGAAGGCCATCGAGTCGCAGATGCGCGAGGGACTGCACAATCCCTTCGTCGAGGAGTCGCCCGAGGTATGGGAAAAGCGCCTCAACCGCGTGCGCGACTCGTTATGTGATTTTTACTTTGCCTACAATCTGCCTTATTCCGATTTCGAGACCATCGTCCGCCAGACGCTGACCGAACACGGCAGCGAGGACACGGAATTCGTCTGGTTCAACCCCGAACTGGCCCCGCAGGATGTGCTGTTCGAGCAGGCCGAGATGATCGAGACTATGCCCGAAAACGAGCGTGAAAAGTACATGGCACGCCTGCAGGAGATTGAAGTGGTGCTCATCCGCACCATGATCAGCGACCATTTGAAGTACATCAAGATGGCCCGCAAATGGTTCAACGTGGACGACTTGAAGGAGATCCGCCGGCGCAAGATCGGCGGCGGAAAGGTCGGCGGCAAGGCGGCGGGCATGCTGCTGGCCATGCGCATCCTCAAAGAGACCGCGCCTGAGGAGGTCCGCGACCATTTCCGCACGCCCGTGTCCTACTACCTCGGCTCGGACGTCTTCTACAACTTCATGTCCATGAACGGGCTAATGCACTGGAACGACCAGAAGTACAAGACCGAGGGAGAGATGCGCGCGGACTTCCCCCAAATCTGCGCCGACTTCGCCCGTGGACAGTTTCTGCCCGACATCCTCGAACGCCTGGAGGACGTGCTGGCCGAGGCGGGACAGACCCCGCTGATCGTCCGCTCCTCCAGCCTGCTGGAAGATAATTTTGGCACCTCGTTTGCGGGAAAATACGAAAGCGTGTTTTGCCCCAACCAGGGCGCGCCCGAGGAAAACCTCAAGGCGCTGACCGACGCCATCACACATGTCTACTCCAGCGCGCTGCACCCCGATGCGCTGTTGTACCGTCACCACAAGGGGCTGGCCGAATACGACGAACGCATTGCCATCCTCATCCAATTCGTGGAAGGCGAACGCTTCGGCCGTTACTTCCTGCCGCACGCGGCGGGTGTGGCCTTCAGCCGAAACCTGTATCGCTGGTCGCCGCAGATCAAGCAGGAGGACGGATTCCTGCGCCTGGTGTGGGGACTCGGCACCCGCGCCGTCGACCTGGTGGCGGACGACTATCCGCGTCTGGTGGCGCTCAGCCATCCGCGCCTGTACCCGTCCTCCGACCCGCGTTACATCCAGCACTACTCGCAACAATTCGTGGACGTGATCGACCTGGAAGCCAACCAGTTCCGCAGCGTGCCCATCAAGGATGTGATCTCCTCGAGTTATGCTCCAATGCGCTACCTCATGCAGGTCGAACAGGACGGCTACCTGGCCCCCATCCTCACCAACCAGGCCGCGCCCGAGAAATTGGTCGTCACCTTCGACGGCTTGATGGCGCGCACGCCCTTCCCCGTGCGCATCCGCGAGGCGCTGCGCCTGCTCGAAACGCATTACCAATCGCCCGTCGATACCGAGTTCACCGTCGAACTGCTCCACACCCACACGCAATATCCCGAGGTGCGTATCACCCTGCTGCAATGCCGCCCGCAGAGTCACATTCAGGATGCGGACGAAGCCGTCCTGCCGCGCGACCTCGCCTCCGAAGACACCGTCTTCCTGACCCAGCGCATGGTGCCGCAGGGCGCGGTCCGCGGGATCCGCTACATCATGTTCGTCACCTCCGAGGGCTACTTCAGCCTATCCACCCAGGCCGAGCGCACCCAGTTGGAGCGCACCATCAGCGAACTCAACCAGGCGCTCAAAGATGAGACCTTCATCGCCGTCGGCCCGGGCCGCTGGGGCACCTCCACGCCCGACCTGGGCGTCCACGTGGCCTACGGTGACATCTTCAACGCCCGCGCGCTGGTGGAACTCTCGGGAGAAGCCATCGGCGCCTCACCGGAGCCGTCCTTTGGTACGCATTTCTTCCAGGACCTGATGGAAGCGCATATTTTCCCGCTGGCAGTTTTCCTCGACGACGTGGGCGCGGTCTTCAACCGCGACTTCTTCTACAAGACCCCCAACCGCATTTCGAAATTCATCAAGGCCGACAAGCGCCTGCTGAAGACCCTGCGCCTGATCGCCGTCAAAGACTTCCGCGCGGAGCACCACCTCGACCTGATCATGGACGGGCACCAGGGCCGCGCCGCCGCCTACTTCGTCCGCGATACGCCCCTCGCTACTGCGACAGACGAAACACAATAAATCGACGGTTTTCAAACACCGTCGTCAACGACAGCCCACAGCCCTGAATCTGATTCTCGGGGATCTGCAGGCTGTCGTCCGCTTTTTTGCTCAGGGCCAGGTAATCGCCCATCGGCAGGCGCGCGCATTCCGTGCTCAGGAACGAGTCGCGTTCGCCCAGCAGCCGCATCGCGCGCGGACGGAAGAAGATCACCACGCTATCGGGCGGCGTCCCCTCGCGGATGAACGCGAACATCTCCTGGCTGTAGACATCGAATGGCCCGTTGATGTCGCGTCCGTTTCGCAGGTTGGACGCGCCGATCTGAGCGGATGCTGCCAACGAGAGGACGATCAACAACCCTGCGGACCCGAGGCCTGCCCACCGCGCCACGGGCATTCCCCGCGCTGAAAACCGCTCCGCCGCAGACTTCCACCCCTCGGCCGCCACCATCGCTCCAATCGGCGCCAGCGGATAAAGGAATCTCAGTCCCTGCGTCTCAGGCCAGGTGATGAACACTCCCAGGCTGACGGCCAGATACGCCAGCAGGGACAGGTCTCTCTTGAAATTGAAGATCACGCCCGCGAAAAACAAGAGTGCCCACAGCCAGAAGAAAACGGGACCCAGCCACAGGTCCTTGAAAAACTCATTCGGCAGGCTGAGATAAAAAGCCGCATTTCCCAGCCAGCGCTCAAGCGTGAGCATGGAGAAATGGCTGAAATAGGATTCCTGTCCGCCGGGCAGGAGCAGACCCAGCAATACCGCCAGCCCGGCAAAGACGACATAGGGCACAGCAATCTCCGCCCAGTTCTTCCGCGCTTCAGCCCAGGAAGGAAACTGCTGAATCTGCGCCGTAGCCAACGGCGCCAGCAGCAACAATCCGTTCGTGCGCAGGCTGAACGCGGTAAAGATGATCAGTCCGATAGCCCAGGTTTGCTTTCTATTTTTTTCGATCAGCAGAAGCGCGAGCGTCGAAAAGAACAGGAAGGGGATGTCTGAGAGGATCAGGTCGTGCGCCTGCAAGAGCGCGGGGTTGAAGGCCAAGATGGCCGTCAGCAAAAGAGACCAGGCGGGGGCGAGTCGGGTTTTGGCTAATTGATGGAAGACGATCAGGAAGAGTAAAAAGAAGATCGTGTTGAGTCCCTTGAGGGCCAGCAACTTCATCCCAAAGAACGCCAGCACGGGCGTCAACAGGATCGGGAATCCCCACGGGTACGCGATTGGTCCGGGCGGATACGAGGATTGCTCGATGGTGAACATGTTGTGTGCGACGAACTCGCTTGGGGTTCCACGCAACAGGCTCTGCGCCTGCAGGATGTACGAAGCAAAATCGTCCCACCACAGATGTCCGCGCGTCAAGAGGGACAGGCTGAGCAGGGCAGAGGTCAGCAGGATGGCAGAGAGGAGGAGAACTTCGTTCCGTTTCATGCGCTGGAATTTTACTCTTGAATTGATAAGAACAAATGTTCTGTTTTAGCTTTACCAAACAAAAAAAGAAGGAACGCGCAATGCGTTCCTTCTCGAAAGATCTCGGGAAACAAAATTATGCAGACACGGGTTCGGGCTCAGGCAAAGTGGCTTCTGGTTGGGGAAACTTTGTTCGCAGGTAAAACATGAGTCCCAGGCTGACCAGGGCCATCCCCCCGACCACCGCCTCCAAGCCAACCGTGCTGATCTTCTGAACGAGGAAAACAGCAACGGCGTCCACGATGGCGTGCCAAAGCAAGGCGGCCCAGAACCAGAGCGGCTTCTTCGCCACGAGGCTGTACAGCACCATCACCGACAGTGACAGGTGCAGACAGACCGCAAAGACTCGCTCGATCAACCCCATGAAGGCCATGTAGACCGGCGCGGACCAGAAGGCGGTCACTTGCTGTTTCATCAAAGCCGCCTGGTCGGGCTGCATGCCCGGGATGGTGGTGGGATCCACGTTCTTGTACACGATCATGGACACTACGGTCACGGCCACCAGCACGCCCGTAATGACCGCCTCCACGCCTCCGTGCCCTACGCCGACCACGACGCCTTCGTTCCACGTCGACACCTTCTTGAGCACGAACTTGTAGAGGATGAAACGCGCAGTCTCCTCGAAGATGCCCGCCAGCAAACCCAGCACCACGGCGTTGAAGATCAAAGCCCACGCCTCGGGGATGGCAGGCAGAAGTCCGGTTTGGAAGGCGGCAGTCAGGCCGTACACCAGCGGGATGTGCAGCACCTGTGAGGCGATGAAGGTCAGCGCGCCGGCAAAGACGAGTTTCCAGGAAAGTTTGAATCTGCGGGTCAGGAGGAACGCCAGCAGGATGGGCAAAAGGATCATGCCCGAAAAACTGAGTACGTACGCGATGGTTAACATTGTGGTTCCTTGAATGAATTTCGTCCCGTGCGGAACGAGTCGGCCTATCGGTCTAATTGTACTGCGGCATGGTGCGCGCGCGGCGGGCACGCTCGGTCAGCGGACGCTTGGCAACGATGGTCACCTTGCCGCTTCCTTCGGGCGTATAGACGGCTAAAGCCTCCCAGCCATCTTCCCCCCATTCATTAAGTGTGGCACTGATCTGCTCATCCTTGGTACCGAACACGCCGCCGATGGTCTGAACCCGATACTCCCATTTTTGCATTTCTTCTGTCATTCTGTCTCCTTATTTTGTCCGCGAAAGTCAAGACTTACTTTTAACCTGGACCAACTGAGGGGCCTGTTTTTTTGGGGTTTCACGTGAAACGAAAGGCGCTTATCCCTTCGTCTCGCGGCGATACAACACGTAGGAATAGGCCAGCAGGAACAGGGTTGAGCCGATCAGCGGGACAAACAACATCCAAAAGGCGACCATGCCGCCGAAGAATCCGCCAATCACCGCCAACACACCCGAAGCCATGAACAGGATCGCGCCCAGGCGATGGGTCTCGTCCCATACGCGGTCGCTGCTCAGTGTCCACGGCGTGCGGATGCCGATGAAGAAATTCCGCTTGGCCTTGCGGAGCATGAACCCGATGGCGATGAACAGGAGTCCCATGAAGGGCAGCATGGCCGTGCTCATCTTGAAGTTGTGATAGCCCAGGCTCCAGGCCAGGGTCAGCCCGTGGACGTAGATCATGAATCCGATGATCAGGGCGATGAACAGATTGAAGGCCTCGCGGAACTGGGCGATGTTGGCCTTGAGCGGGTCGATCTCAGGGATGACCAGGAAGAGCACCAGCATCCCCAGCGTGACCAGCGGCATCAGGAACAGACCCCAGAACTTGGGCATGTATCCGTTGACCTGGTCGTTGACATCCCAGTGCGAAGCCATCTGCTCGGGAAGTTGGTTCCAGAGCAGGATGCCGACCAGGGCAGCGGCAACAATCAGAACGAGCGAAACGATGAGAGTGGTACGAGTCGACATTCTTTCTCCTTGAGCGGCGGCGACCGCCGCTGTTTCACGTGAAACGAGCGGGGCGGGAGAGGCGCTCCCGCCCGCATCTTACTTGTCTTCCTTGCGGAGGTTTTGCTGGGCCATCGAGACGATGCCGCTCAACCCACCCAGGTTCATAGTGTCCACAGCGGAGGAGGGCACGATCACCAGGGCGCCTTTCTCCTTGAGACCTTCGAACAGCATGTTCATGGCGCGCAGGTGCAGGGCGGTCGGGTTGTTGACGTAGGCCTGCGAGGCCACCGAAAATGACTCGGCGATCTGCTTCTCGGATTCGCCAAGGATGACGCGCGCCTGGCGCTCGCGTTCGGCCTGGGCCTGGCGGGACATGGCGTCCTCCAGGTCCTGCGGGATGACGATGTCGCGGATCTCGACCGACTGCACGGTCACACCCCAGGGCGTGGTGCGCTCGTCGATGATCTTCTGCAACTCCTGGTCGATCACGCTGCGGCCCACGAGGATATCGGCCAGCATCATGCGGCCTGTGATATCGCGCAGGGCAGTCTGGGCGGCCCAGTCGACGGCGGCTTCGTAGTTCTTTACCTCGAGCGCGGCCTTCTCGGCATCCCATACGACCCAGAACAGCACGGCGTCCACGTCCACGGGAACGGTGTCCTTGGTGAGCGTCTTCTGGGCCGAGAAAGGCGTCACCATCACGCGATGGTCGATCCAGGACGGGATCGTATCGAGGATCGGAACGATCCAGAACATGCCGGGACCTTTCAGTCCCTTGAACTTGCCCAGGCGCAGCACCACGGCCTTTTCCCACTGGGACGCCACCTTGAGGGCGAACAGGATGTAGGTCCCGACCAGTAGTGTTCCAAGCACCCAGGCGCCGATCCAGCCGTCGCCGAGCTTGCCATCCATCAGAATCGCGCCCAACACGCCCGCCACCAGGAACACGCTGAACAGCGCGCCTGCAATCGGCGGGATGTGCTGATCGATCTTCGCGGTACGAGCATCTTTCGTCATGGTTAGTTTCATGTCATTCTCCTTCGTTATTCATGTCGGTCTGGACCTCAAGCTGGTCCAGCAGCTTTTGCCTGATCTCCTCGGACGAGAATCCCAGGCGGCGGGCTTCCCGCACGTAGCGGCTGGCGAGCGCCGTAAGGGACTCGCGCCGCAAGCGGTCTGATACTTCGGGAGGCGGTTTCTCTGTGATATACGTGCCGCGGCCCTGTTGGGTTGAGATCACGCCAGCCTCATCCAGCACGCGGTAGGACCGCGCCACCGTGTTGAAGTTGACGCGCAGTTCCTCGGCGAGCGACCGCACGGTCGGCAGTTGGTCGCCAGGTTTGAGCGTTCCGTCCGCGATCTGCTGCTTGATCTGTTCGATCAGTTGCAGGTAGATGGGCAGGTCGGAGCGCAGGTCGATCTGGATGGTCTCTGAGAATCTCTTGTTCATAATTGTATCATTGTATCATTGTACTAATTGTATATCCAATCCGCCGGTTGTCAAGAGCCAATTCCCCATGGCGGACGCGTCAATCCCCTTAGTTTGGCGTGGTAGAATTCAGCCGCATTCAATAAAGGAGTCAAATCATGGAACAACAGACTGGTACATTTGCGGTAAAGAAGGGCCTGGCCCAAATGCTCAAAGGCGGCGTCATCATGGACGTGGTAAACGCCGAGCAAGCCAAGATCGCTGAAGAAGCCGGCGCCTGCGCCGTGATGGCGCTCGAACGCGTTCCCGCCGACATCCGCGCGGACGGCGGCGTGGCCCGCATGTCCGACCCCGACATGATCCTCAAGATCATGGACGCGGTCACCATCCCCGTCATGGCCAAGTGTCGCATCGGCCACTTCGTCGAGGCGCAGATCCTAGAGGCCATCGGCGTCGACTACATCGACGAGTCCGAGGTGCTGACCCCGGCCGACGAGGTCAACCACATCCTGAAACACAACTTCAAGGTCCCGTTCGTGTGCGGATGCCGCAACCTGGGCGAGGCGCTGCGCCGCGTGGGCGAAGGCGCGGCCATGATCCGCACCAAGGGCGAGGCAGGCACCGGCGACGTGGTCGAAGCGGTCCGCCATGCGCGCACCGTGCTGGGCGACATCCGCCACCTGACCACCATGGCCGACGAGGAGCTGATGCGCTACTCGAAGGAGATCGGCGCGCCGTATGAACTCATCAAGGAGACGAAGGAACTCGGCCGCATGCCTGTGGTCAACTTTGCGGCGGGCGGCGTGGCCACCCCCGCAGACGCGGCCCTGATGATGCAACTCGGCGTCGACGGCGTATTCGTCGGCTCGGGCATTTTCAAGAGCGGCGACCCCGCCAAACGCGCGGCGGCCATCGTCAAGGCGGTGACCCACTATCAGGACGCCACCATCCTGGCCGAGGTCAGCAAGAACCTGGGCGAGCCAATGGTTGGGCGCAACGTCTCGCAGATGCCCGAAGGCGAAAAGATCGCGGGACGCGGCTGGTAATCTGACCGTGGACGATGGACCGTTGACCGTTCACGGCCCGTCCATCGTCCACCATTCATGGTCCGAACATGAAAATCGGTGTCCTCGCCCTGCAGGGCGACTTTACAGAACATATCGTCATGCTCCGAAGCCTCGGCGTGGAGACAGTTGAGGTGCGCCTGCCCGAGCATCTCCGCGGCCTTGACGGCCTGATCATTCCCGGCGGCGAATCGACCACCATCGGCAAACTGGCGGTGGCCTACCACTTGATGGAACCGCTGCGGACCTTTGGCCAGCGTCATGCCATTTGGGGAACCTGTGCAGGCGCGATCTTCCTCTCGAAGGATGTCAGCCGCGACCAGCCCCTGCTCAGCCTGATGGATATCAAGATAGAGCGCAACGCCTTCGGCCGCCAACTGGATTCCTTCGAAGCCGACCTGGACATCCCCGAGCTCAAGCAAGCCACCGGCACGGACGCGCCCTACCACGCCGTCTTCATCCGCGCGCCCATCATCGAGTCGGTGAGCGGGGATGCGCGGGTGTTGTCCACCGTCCCCGACGGGCGTATCGTGGCCGCGCAACAGGGCCATTTCCTGGCCACCTCCTTTCACCCTGAACTGACCGACGACACCCGCTTCCACGAGTACTTCCTGTCTCTGGTTGATTGACAAAACGGGGCATGGCCAACGACCGATGCCGTGCCCCAGGAAACCATGACCATCCGTCCGCTCGACCTGCGTGACCTGCCCAACTTGTACCGCTTCCGCGATGAAGCCATCGGCCTCGACGCAGTGCGGACGCTGACTCGCGGCAATCCGCTGGGGGCGGCGGGGCTGCTGGCCTACGTCAACCCGGCGCGGCATGTCTACGCCGCCGTGGCCGACGGGGACGGCATCAACGTGCTGGGGGGGATCCTGCACACAAACGGCGACTCCTTTGCCAAGCTGCTTTACATCGCTCCTGCCTCACGCCTGGACCATCCTGACCTGCCCGCGTTGATCGAGCATCTTTCCGCCGAGGCGGGGGCCTGGGGCGCGTTCCACGTTATCGCCGAGGTGGACGAGACCAGCAACGCCTTCCTCGCCTTGCGGCGGGCAGGCTTCTCGGTCTATGCCTGGCAGCGGATGTGGGACGTCAGCCAGTTGAACGGCGACCCGTCCAAAGGTCGATGGGAGCGGACCCGCGAGGTGCAGGTCGCGGCGGTGCAGAGTCTGTATCAGCAGATCGTCCCGCCCTTGCTGCATCCCGTCGAGCCGATGCCGAGACACGCGGCAGGCTTCCTCTGCAACGAAGGCGTCAAGTGCTACGTCAACCTGAGCGCGGGCGTGAATGGGATCGCGCTCTCGCCGCTGATCCATCCCGAGGCGACCGAGGTGGGGGCCAAACTCAAGGATCTGGTCGGGACCCTGCCCGGGCGGCGCAACCGTCCCGTCTATTTGTGCGTGCGTTCATATCAGGCCTGGCTGGAACCCGTGCTGGCGGACCTGGGCGCTTCGGCGGGACCACGCCAGGCGGTGATGGTCAAGCATCTGGCGCGCCTCCTCAAGGACGAGCAGACCGTGCGCGCGACCCAGCCTGCAGGCGTGAGCGTGCAGCCTTCGCGCGTCAGCCGCGCCGACCTCAAGAAATAACCTCTTTTCTTCCCCCAAAACTGCGTACAATAAGAATATCCTGATAATTTTTTATCAGACATCATCTTTCATGGAGAAACCTCATGTCACAGGATCCCATTGAAGTACAGCGGCGCCGCAAGGGACAGCCGCCTTCGGGACGCGCCGAAGCGCCGCGCCGCGACTTTGGCGAAGGCGGCGGGCAGCCGCCCCGTCCGTTCGGCGGCAGACCTTCGCGCGGCGCCCAGATCGGCGGGTGCGGATCGGTCGTGCTGCTGCTGGTGGTGCTCGCCTTCTATCTGCTCTCGGGCGGGAACCTCGACCTGAGCGGAGGGAGCGACTCGGGTTCTTCGCAACAGGAACCGCCCGTCAGTTCGGGCCAACAGGACACCTACGCCCAACCCGTGTCGAACTTCACGCCGCCCGCCCCGGCGTCCAGCGCGGGCCAGACCTGGACCGTCATGCTCTACCAGGACGCCGACGACCAGGTGTTGGAGAAGGACATCTTCCTCGACCTGAACGAGGCCGAGCGCGTCGGCTCCAGCGACAACGTGCGCATCGTCTCGCAGATCGACCGTTTCCGCGGCGCCTTCAGCGGCGACGGCAACTGGACGGGCACGCGCCGCTACTACGTCACGCAGGACAACGACCTGAACACGGTCAACTCGCAGCTGGTGCAGGACTTGGGCGAAGTGGACATGGCCAGCGGACAGTCGCTGGTGGACTTTGTGCAGTGGGCGGCGACCAACTTCCCCGCCGACCATTATGTGCTGATCCTCTCGGACCACGGCATGGGCTGGCCCGGCGGCTGGAGCGACCCCGCCCCGGGCGGAGCGGACCAGAACCGCTCGCCGCTGGCCTCGCGCCTGGGAGAGAACATCTACCTCTCGGAACTGGACCAGGCCCTGGGTCAGGCGCGACAGGCGGCGGGCATCGACCAGTTCGAGATCGTCGGCCTGGACGCCTGTCTCATGGCGCAGATGGAGGTCATGGCCGCGCTCCAGCCGCACGCGCGCTACGCCGTCGCGTCGGAGGAGACCGAGCCGTCGCTGGGCTGGGCCTACACCGCCTTCCTCGGAGGGTTGGTCCAGAACCCCGATATGAGCGGCGCGGACCTGAGCAAGCTCATCGTCCAGAGCTACATCGACGGGGACCAGCGTCTGGTGGATCCCGCCGCGCGGGCGGATTTCCTGCAGGGCGGCTCGCCGATGGGCGGCCTCTTCGGCTACACCGACCCTGCCCAGCAGGTGGTGGACCAACTCGAGCAGACCAGCACCATTTCGGCCATCGACCTGCGGGCCTTCCCCGCGCTGATGCAAAGTGTGGACACGCTGGCCTTCCAATTGCAGAACGAAGACCAAAGCCTGGTAGCCGAGGCGCGCAGCTACGCCCAGTCGTACACCAGCATCTTCGGGAAGGAAGTGCCGCCGTCCTACATCGACCTCGGACATTTCTCTGCGCTGCTGGCGCGCAATGCCACGGACGGACGCGTGCAGCAGGCGGCAACGGGCGTCGTGCAGGCGCTGCAACAGGCCGTCATCGCCGAGAAACACGGCAACGGGAAACGCGGCTCGACCGGACTCTCCATCTACTTCCCCAACTCGACCCTGTACCGCTCGCCGCTGGCGGGACCGCAATCCTACAACCTGATCGCGGACCGCTTCGTCTCGACCTCGTTGTGGGACGACTTCCTGGCCTTCCACTACACCGACCGCAATTTCAGCGAGAAGGCGCCTGAACTGTTCACGCCCCAGTCGGGATTCTCGGTCCGCGCACCCGGTCAGGGGACGGTCAGCGTCTCGCCAATCCGCGCCTCCAGCAGCGAGGCCGCCCCGGGCCAGCCCGTCAACCTGAGCGTGGACATCAGCGGGCAGAACATCGGCTACGTGTATCTCTTTGTCGGCTACTATGACCAGGCTTCCGACTCCATCGCCGTGCTCGACATGGACTACCTCGAAAGTCCTGACTCGCGCGAGTTGAACGGCGTGTACTACCCGGTCTGGAAGCCCAACGGCTTCAGCATCTCCTTCGATTGGGACCCGTACATCTTCGCCGTGGACGACGGTCAGACACAGGCCTACGCCCTGTTCACGCCCCAGTCCTACGGCAGCAGCGCGGACCAGGCGATTTACAGCGTGCGCGGGACCTACGGGTCTGCCAGCACGGGCGAAAGCCTGCCCGCCGACCTGTACTTCCAGAACGGGAACCTGATCCAGGTGCTGGGCTATACGGGCAGCGACGCGGCGGGTGCGCCGCGCGAGATCACCCCGCAATCGGGCGACACCTTCACCCTGCAGGACAAGTGGATCGACAACGTGTCCGCGGGTGACGCTATGAAGGCATCGACCCAGCAGGGTCAAACGCTGACCTTCGGGGCCGCGCCCTTCAAGTGGCAGACGCTCTACGCCGCCGCAGGCCAATACGCAGTCGGCTTTGTGGTCGAAGACCTGGACGGGAACCAATACCCCGTCTACACCAGCATCACGGTCAAATAAAACAGCATCCAGACAAGTCCCGTCCCTGTGGCGGGACTTTTTCTTTCAAGTATAATTAGGGTAGATTGAAGAATAGGCAGGTACGCACACATGGTGAACAGCCACTAACCCCTCGTAAGCCGCACGGACGGGCAGCCACCGGCGGCGCAAGTAGTATGAGTTGCCTCTCCTGTGTTGTCTGGCAAACAACACGTTTCCCCAAGCGAAAAACATCATGAGTCAAATGAGAATCACAGACGATCTGGAAGCACTCCTGGACGTGCTTCCTGCCAATATCCGTCACGCCGTCGAAAAGGTCGACGACAGCGACCGGTTGCTCGAGATCATCCTCGATTTGGGCCGCGTGCCCACCGCCCGCTTCGTGGACCGTGAAGTGGTCCTTCAGGACAAGGAGATCACCCGCCCCGAGATCGACCACGTGGTCGAACGCGTGGGCGACTTCGACACCGACAACCGCTCGGGCATCGAGCGCACCCTGCATCGCATCTCGGGCATCCGCAACCGCCGCGGCGCAGTGGTGGGACTGACCCTGCGCGTGGGCCGCGCCGTCTATGGCACGGTCGACATCATCCAGGACATCATCGAATCGGGCAAGTCGGTGCTCATCCTCGGGCGCCCGGGCGTGGGCAAAACCACCCTGCTGCGCGAGGCGGCCCGCATCCTGGCTGAAAATAAACGCGTCGTCATCGTCGACACCTCCAACGAGATCGGCGGCGACGGCGACGTGCCGCACCCCGCCGTGGGCAAGGCCCGCCGCATGCAAGTCCGCGAACCGATGCTCCAGCACGAGGTCATGATCGAGGCGGTCGAGAACCACAACCCCGAGGTCATCGTCATCGACGAGATCGGCCGCGAGCAGGAGGCCCTGGCCGCCCGCACCATCGCCGAACGAGGCGTGCAATTGGTCGGCACGGCCCACGGCCAGACCCTCGACAACCTGCTGCTCAACCCCACGCTCAGCGACCTGGTGGGTGGCATCGAAGCGGTCACGCTCTCAGACGAGGAAGCCCGTCGGCGCGGGACCCAAAAAACGGTCCTCGAGCGCCGAGCGCCGCCCACCTTCGACGTGCTGATCGAGATCCAGCACCGCGAACGTTTCGCCGTCCACACCGACATCATGGGCTCAGTCGACGCGCTGCTGCGCGGCTTCCCGCTGCCGCCCGAGATCCGCACCCGCGACGAGGCGGGCAAGGTCGTGATCGAGAAGTCTGCGCCTGCCCCCGCCCGCGCCGAGGCGACCAAAGCCCCGCGCCGTGGACGGACGGCTGGTCCCGTTCCCGAGGAGCCTCATCGCCCCGAGCCGACCCCGTTCAACGCCGCCCCGCCGATGGCTTCTGCTGGCCCCAGCCTGCGGACGATCCGCGTGTACCCGTACGGCGTGGCCCGCAATCGCCTGCAACAAGCCGCCAAACGGCTGGGTGTGCCCGCCGTGATCGTCCGCGAGCCAGGCGAGGCCGACGCGCTCGTCACCCTGCGCGCCTATTACCGCGACCGCCAGCAACCCATCGTGGACGCCGAGTCGCGCGGCATGCCGATCTACGTCCTGCGCGCCAACACCGTCAACCAGGTGGAGCAATTCCTGGGCGACCTGTTCAGCCTGCGCACCGATGCCGCACCCGCCAGCGGAGAGCTGGACCTGGTGCGCGAGCAGACCCAGCAGGCCATCGCGGCCGTCCTCAACGGCGAGCGCTGGGTGGACCTGCCCCCGGGTCCCTCGCTGGTGCGCCGCCTGCAGCACGAAATGGCGCGCGGCGCCGAACTGGTCAGCCACTCGTATGGCAAGGAACCGCGGCGGCACGTGCGCATCTTCCGCGAATAAACCGTGGACAAAAACAAAAAGGACAGGTTCTCAGCCTGTCCTTTTTGTTTTGGAGTCTTCGGTTAGTTGTGGCTTTGCTCGCCCAGCGTGATCGGCACCTGGATGAGTTTGCCATCCCGCATCACGCTCAAATTGACCTGGTCGCCTGCCTTGTAGGCGAACAGGGTGTTGATGTAGGAGTGGGTCTCGTCGAGGGCCGTGTCATCCAATTTGATGATGATGTCGCCTTCCTTCAGGCCGGCCTTGTCGGCGGGGCTGCCGCTCACCACCTGGGTGACGTACACACCCCACTGGGCCGCCAGGTTGTAACGCGCGGCAATGTCGGGGTTGATCGGCTGGAAGCGGATGCCCATGTACGGGCGGGCGAAATATCCCTTCTGGATGATCTGCTCGGCCACCGCGCGCGCCGTGTTGATCGGGATGGCGAAGCCCAGGCCCTCGGCCACGTCGCCGCTGCCGGTATTGCGGACGATCATGGTGTTGATGCCGATCACCTCGCCCGCCAGGTCCACCAGCGGACCGCCCGAGTTGCCGTGGTTGATGGCCGCGTCGGTCTGGATCAGATCCTCGACCTGGTAGCCCTGGCCCGTGTCGATGCTGCGGCCCGTGGCGCTGACCACGCCCACGGTCACGGTGTTCTTGAAGTCGCCCAGCGGCGAGCCGATGGCAATGACCGACTCGCCCGGCTGGAGCAGGTCCGAGTTGCCGAGGGCCGCCACAGCCGGGACCGCGCCGCTGGTCTTCAGCACGGCGATATCGGAGTAGCGGTCGGCGCCCACCACGGCGGCGTCCTGCTGGGTCCCGTCCGCGAGGACGATGGACACCTTGTTGGTGCCTTCCACCACGTGGTTATTCGTCAGCACATAGCCTTTATCCGAAATAAAGAAACCGCTGCCGCTGACGGTCTGGTCGGGGCTGACGCCGAAGAAAGTGGACTGCCCGGGGAGGGTCCCGACCACCGTCACCACCGCAGGCCCGGCCTTCTGCGCCGACTGGGTGATGCTGGTCTGGATATCGGTCGAGTTGAGCGTCAACGTCTGGACAGGGCCGCCGCCCGTGGACACGTCCGCTGCTGAAGAAGAAACCGTCTGCTGGTTCCCAAGCAGGCGATACACGGCCACGCCGCCGGCCACCGCGCCCGAAAGCGCGGACACACCGGCGACCACTGCGATCAGAAACAGGTAAAGGATTCGTTTGGTTGTCATATTTGTCTCCTTGAGTTTCAAGGTCCAAAGGAAAATTCTAGGACGGAAAAATGACAGGAAAATTAAACAAATGGCTTCGATTGTGTGCGAAATGTGAACGTATAATTAGGAAATCCTGAATCTCAAGACGGTCCCCATGTTCATCACCCTCGAAGGCCCCGAAGGCTCCGGCAAGACCTCTCACATTCCCCATCTCGTCGAGTTCCTGCGCGAGAAGGGATACACCGTTTTTCCCACGCGCGAGCCGGGCGGCACGTCCATCGGCGAGCAGATCCGCGAAGTGATTCACGACCTGAAGAACGTGGAGATGCATCCGCGCACCGAGACGCTGCTCTACCAGGCGGCGCGCGCCCAGATCGTGGAGCAGGTCATCCGCCCGCGACTGGCGGGGGGCGAGATCGTGCTGTCCGACCGCTACGCAGACTCGACCATCGCCTATCAGGGATACGGCCATCAGCAGGACCTGGAACAGGTCCGCGCCCTGATACGCTACGCCACCGGCGGCCTGGTCCCCGACCTGACCATTCTGCTCGACCTCGATGTGGAGGTGGGCCTCAAGCGCAAGACCCGCCAGGATGAGTGGAACCGCCTCGACGCCTACACCGTGGACTTCCACCGCCGCGTCCGCGCGGGCTACCTCGAAATGGTCAAGCTGGACCCCGCGCGTTGGTCGGTCGTCGACGCAGGCCAGCCCTGGGAGCTGGTGCAGGCGGATCTTCGCGCCGTACTGACTTCCGCTCTGGGGAGGGCCTGATGCCCAATTTGAGTCTCTTCTCCAACTTCGACGAAGAAGACATCAAGGAGGCCTGCCGTCAATTTCTAAAGGGGAAATCGGATGCCACGATTGCCTATCTGCCGCTGGCGGTGCTATACGCGGAGCGCTGGCAGGAATCCACCAGGGAATTCTTCAAAGGGTTGGCGAAGGTGGAAACCATCAACGCTGAGTTGATGACCCTGCCCGAGATGGAATCCATTCTGCGGCGTTCGGCGCTGGTCTGCATTCCCGGGGGCAACACTTTCCTGCTCAACCACCGGTTGCACATCAGCGGGCTGATGCCCTACCTGAAGAAAAAGGTTCAGGCGGGGCTGCCCGTGGTCGCTTTCAGCGCGGGGACCATCCTGTGCGGGCCGAACATCCTCACGTCCAGAGATTTGAACACGGTGGCGACCTCCCATTTCGACGGGCTGGGCGTCCTCCCGTTCAACGTCAAACCGCACTATCCAGAAGATGCGCGCGGGCAGAGTGAAATGGACGACTGGCTGGCGGATTATTTCTTCTTCCACGACAATCCCATCCTGCTGCTGTCCGACCGGGCCAGCGTCAAGGTGGATGGGAAGAAGACCAGCCTGGTACGCGGCCCGGCCTGGATCCTGCGCCCAAACCAGGAAAAGCAAGAACTGTTAGAGGGGCAGCCAATCACCTAGCGGCCCAACGATGCCTTTCTCAAAGTCCAACAGCCAGCCACTGATTTCACAGATTCGCACGGATTTTTTAAACAATCGGTGAAAATCTGTGTCAATCTGTGGCAAAAAATTACTTTGAGAAGACCATAGCGGCCCAACCCTGAAAACTATGTAAGAAAATAAGGGTGTGTTATACTCGACGCATCGTCACAGGGGTTTGGCTTGTCCTTTTCCGAGGCGGTCCGACGCCTGCACTTTTCCAGCCCGCAGAACGGGCAAATTACCAGGAGTACCATGGGAACTAGGTTGTACGTTGGAAATTTGGCTTATTCAACCACAGAAGAGGAGCTGAATGCCCTGTTCGGACAGGCGGGCACCGTCACCTCTGTGGCCGTCATCAAGGACCGTGAGACGGGCCGCTCGAAGGGTTTCGCCTTCGTGGAGATGGCGTCGGAAGCCGAAGCGCAGAAGGCCATTGATGTGGCCAACGGCAAGAAGCTGGGCGGACGCGACCTGCGCGTCAGCATCGCCCGCCCGCGCGAAGAGGGTGAAGGCGGCGGCGGCGGTGGACGCGGCGGCTATGGCGGCCGTGGTGGAAACCGCGGCGGCGGCAATCGTCGCGATTACTAAATCGAGAAAGCGAAAGTCCCCGAGAAACTCGGGGACTTTTTTTTGTAAATAAAGTGGGGTGGACCTTGAAGGTCCACCCCACTTGTTTTGTTATTCCACGAAAGTCTCCCATTTGCTGTCATTTTGCGGGACGAGGAACTCCTTGAACCAGCCGAGGATATCCCAGT
>CAZGFR010000010.1:0-1401 GCA_964524485.1 uncultured Anaerolineaceae bacterium
TGGCGGGGTCGATGGGGATGCTGCCCTCGGCCAGTTTATCGGAATCAGGCCCAGGATTATATGAACCCATCCACGGCTCGGCGCCCGACATCGCGGGCAAGGGCATCGCCAACCCGATCGGCATCATCCTGTCGACGGCCATGCTGCTGCGTTATTCGCTGAAGCTGGAAGCGGAAGCCGCGTCCATCGAAAACGCCGTGGACGCGACCATCACCGCTGGAGCGCGCACCGCCGACATCGGCGGCAAACTGACCACCCGTCAGATGGCGGACGAGATCATCAAAAACCTGTAACCTACGCGCTTCGACTACGGGATCGAAGAGCACGATCCCTCCGCTCAGCGCGAACACCAAAAAGGAGAAATCATCATGGGAATGGAATCCAAGTTCATCTGGATGAATGGCGAGCTCGTGCCATTCGAGAAGGCCACGCTGCACTTTCTGACGCCCGCGCTGCATTACGGCGCGGCGGTCTTCGAGGGCATCCGCGCCTACGATACGCCGAAGGGACCTGCTGTCTTCCGCCTGACCGACCACGCCGAGCGCCTGCTCGATTCGGCGCGCGTGTTCGGCTTCCGCGAACTGCCGTGGACGACCGAGGACGTGGTCAAGGCGGTCAAGGATGTCGTGCGCGCCAACGGCTTCAAGGACTGCTACATCCGCCCGCTGCTCTACCTCGACGGCGGCGGCTGGAACCTGAACGTAGATAACGGCAAGCCGTCGCTGGCAATCGCCGCCTGGGAGTGGGGTAACTATCTGGGCGAGGAGGCGCTGGCCAAGGGCATCCGCGCCAACATCTCGTCGTTCACGCGTCATCACCCCAACGTGTTGATGACCAAGGCCAAGGTTTCGGGCAACTATGCCAACAGCTTCCTGGCCAAGACCGAGTCCGAGCGGCTTGGATTCCAGGAGGCCATCATGCTCGACCCGTCGGGGTACGTGGCCGAGTGCACGGGCGAGAACCTGTTCCTCGTGCGCCACGGCAAGATCGTCACCCCGTCCACCGCGCCCGTGCTCGAAGGCGTGACGCGTCACTCGATTCACACTGTGGCCAAGGACATGGGCTACCGCATCCTCGAACAGCCCATCTCGCGCGACCAGCTCTACATCGCGGACGAGGTCTTCGTGTGCGGCACCGCTGCCGAGGTCATCGGCCTGAGCGAGATCGACTTCCGCAGGATCGGCGACGGCAAGACGGGCCCCGTCACGCGCCAGATCCAGAAGGTCTATCACGACGCCATCCGCGGGAAGATCCCGCAATACGAAGAATGGTGCGAGTACGTCGGATAAGTTGGGAGCCTCCGCAAGGAGGCTCTTTTTATGTGTGAAATTCCATTACAATGGAATGGATGACCGACTCTCCGCTTCAACTTCTTTCCCCGCTGGATGGCCGCTACGCGGA
>CAZGFR010000010.1:1501-36684 GCA_964524485.1 uncultured Anaerolineaceae bacterium
GTCTACGCCGCGCGGATTCGTGAGGCGCGCGCCGAGATCGCGAATCACCACTTCGAGGCCAAATTGACGGGCGCAGTCGGTAATTTCAACGCCCTGCAAGCCGCCGCCCCGCAAATGGACTGGGTTGCCTTCAGCGCCGAGTTCATTCAAAGGTATGACCTTGTGCCCAATCTGGCCACCACGCAGATCCTGCCCTACGACAATTGGATCCGTTACTTCGATGCGGTACGGCGGCTCAATGCCATCCTGATCGACTTTTCGCAGGATGTCTGGCGCTACATCAGCGATGGCATTTTGAAACAAGCCGTCGTGGCAGGGGAGGTGGGTTCCTCGACCATGCCGCAGAAGGTCAACCCGATCGACTTCGAAAATGCTGAGGGGAACCTGGGCGTGGCAAATGCGCTGTTAACCCATTACGCCCAAAAACTGGCTGTTTCCCGCCTGCAGCGCGACCTGTCCGATTCGACCGTGCGCCGTACCTTTGGCACCTCCTTCGGTCACACACTCCTCGCGTGGACGAATCTGCGCCAGGGCATGAACCGCATCGCCGCAGACGAGGCCAGGCTCAAGGCGGAACTCTCCGCGCATTGGGAGGTTGTCTCCGAAGGGGCGCAGACCATCCTGCGCGCCGCAGGCCAGGCCGATGCCTACGAGTCGCTCAAGTCCCAGACACGCGGGCGGGTTTTGAGCGAAGAAAGCTACAAGGCTTGGGTCAATAGTTTGAAATTAAAAGAAGGAATCCGCCAACGCCTGCTGGCCTTGTCCCCCGAAACCTATCTCGGTCTGGCCGTGGAGTTAACGGATAAGATCATCTCGTCTTGAGCGAAGCGACAGAAATCGGAAGCCTCAAAAGGCTTCCGATTTTTTTATTCAAATTCTCCCAGGAACGCTACCACGTTATCACCCAATGCGTCGTTGTTATAACCGCCTTCCATAATGACCGCGGTGGGCAGGTGCAGCTCGGCGATGCGTGCGCCGATCTGGCGGATGCCCTCGCGCGTGATGTGGATCTTGCCAAGCGGATCTTCGCTGTAAATGTCCATGCCCGCCGAGATGACCAGCGCCGTGGGGTGGAACTCGCGGATGAGATGCAGCGCGGCGTTTAGGGTGGCGAGATATTCCTCGTCGCTGGTTCCAGCAGGGAGCGGGAAGTTGTGGTGGAATCCCAGTCCCGCGCCTGCGCCGCGCTCCTCGGCGTAGCCCGCGTAGTACGGATACTCGAAGGCGGGGTCCGCGTGGATGGAGATGCTCAGCACATCACTGCGTTCATAGAAAATATCCTGCGTGCCGTTGCCCGCGTGGTAATCGATGTCGAGCAGGGCCACTTTTCCGCGCGCGCTCAGCCAGTGGGCGGCGATGGCTGCATTGTTGAGGTAGCAGTAGCCGCCGCAATGCGACTTGCCCGCGTGATGTCCAGGCGGGCGGCAGAGGGCGAACGTAAATGAGGCATGAGTAATGGCTTGCGCAGCAGACAGCGCACAGTTGGCGGAGGCCAGTGCGGCGGCGTAGGTACCTGCCACGATGGGCGCGCTCAGGTCCATCATGTAGTAGCCTGCGCGCCCGAGCAACGATTTGGCGGGGTGAGCCTGTCCGCGCAGGGCGAAGGTGGCGGGCAGCAGCGCCGACTTGTCAGTGGCGGAGTCGGCTTCGGGGGCGGTGGCCAACCACTCGGTCCAGGCTGAGGCGAGGAACTCCACGTAGTCGCGGTCGTGCACCGCCAGGATCGGATTCAGGCCGAAGTCAACAGGCGGGAGGATCTCGGCCCAGCCCGTCTTCCGCAGCGCGGCGAGGATTCGTTCGGCGCGCTCGGGCACCTCAAAAGTCGGCACGCGCACACCGCCGTCGAAGACCTCGAATGCGGGGGCATGCTGGAAGTGAAGATCGGAGTAGAATATTTTCATGGTAAGAACATTTTACCCGCAAGCGTCTTGGCAACGGAGGATTTTATGGACATCATTCAAGCCATTCAAAGCAGACACAGTGTCAGCAAGGTCAAACCCGACGCGCTTCCGCGCGAAATGATCGAAGGGCTGCTGCGCGCCGCCGTTCAGGCGCCGAACCATCACAAGGTGCGGCCGTGGAGATTCGTGGTGTTGACGGGGGCGGGGCGGGAGCGATTGGGCGAGGTGATGGCCGCTTCGCAGCGGGACCGTCAGCCTGATCTGCCGCCTGAAGCGTTCGACAAAACCCGAGCGTTGCCGCTGCGCGCGCCCGTGGTCATCGCTGTGGGCGCGGACAAACCCGCCGAGCCACGCATCCTCGAGATCGAAAACGTGTCCGCCGCTTCGGCCGCCTGTCAGAATATCCTGCTGGCGGCGCATTCGCAGGGACTGGGCGCGATCTGGCGCACGGGTGAATGGGCGCGCGACCCAAAGGTGAAGGAATTCCTGGGCTTCGAAGCCGACCAGCACATCGTTGGCTTCCTTTATGTGGGCTGGCCCGAGTTCACGGCGGAGTTCGCCGAACGGCCAGGCTTCGAAGATCGAACAGTGTGGGTGGAAAGTTAGTGGAAAGCAAGTAGCGCAAGAGTTGCTCTTGCGCTACTTTATTAGTGTGCCTTATGGGTCATCCTGAGCGAAGCGAAGGATCTCTACTATGTGGCAGGGGTCTTTCGGCCGCGAAGAGCGTGCTCCCTCAAGACGACACATTCTTTATATTGGCTCGAACACGAACACGGCAATCTCGCGCCCAGCGCGGACCTTGTAGGCCTGGTAGCCTGCGTAATAGTTGACGGCTTTCTGCCAGCAGGTGTCGTATTCCTCGCCGTGGACTTCACGGGCGGTGTACTCGCGGGCTTGTCCGTTGCGGATGAGTTGCGCCGCAGGATGGACGCGCAGGTTGTAGACCCAGGCGGGGTGATGGGGCTGCCCGAAGTTCGAGCCGATCAGAATGTAGCCGTTGCCGTGCGGGATGCCCACCAGCGGGGTGGTGCGCGGCTGTCCGCTTTTGGCGCCCGTGCTGACCAGCAGCAGGGTGGGCAGTCCCGCCAGCAGGCTGACCAGGGTGTGACGATTCCCACTCAGGCGGAAAACGACGCGGTCGATCGGCGGCAGGACGCGCACCAGAATCCACGAGCCGCCGCGCGAGGCGGCCAGGCGTTGAATGGCCTTTTGAGCGGGGTTCGCCATTACTTTTTCCCCAACACTTCGAGCATCAGGTCGGGACGGTCGGTAATGATGCCGTCCACGCCCCAGGCAATATACTGCTTCATCAGGTCGGGGTCGTCCACGGTCCACGGCTCGACCTTCACGTTGCGGGCATGCGCCTCGCGGATGAATCGCTCGGTCATCACGGGGATGCCATACGACTCAGACGTCTCATATGGCACTTGCAGCGACTCGAATTTCGGCGAAAGCAATCCGCTGAGGAAGATCTTGCCGAGCAGCACGAAGGAAGCCACTTCCGTTTTGGCGGCGGAGGTGGCCACCTCTGGGCAGGTCTGGCGGAAGGCGGACATGGCGTCATCGTGGAAGGAGGCCACCATCACGCGGTCTTGCATATCGTATTTGCGGATCAGGTCGCACAACGGCTGGCCGATGGGGTTGCGCGTCAGTTTGATCTCGATCACGTAGCGCATCTGCGGAAATTTCTGGAACAATTCCTCCAGCGTCGGCACCTGGATGCCCTGTCCGCGGAAGGGGAAGGTCTGGCCGCCGTCGGGCGACCACTGGTAGGCGGCGTCCAATTCCTTGAGTTGGGCCAGGGTCAAGTCTTCGATCAGGCCTGTGCCGTCGGTGGTACGGTCCACTTTCTCATCGTGCATCAGTACGATCTGGCCGTCCCTGGTGATGTGCGCGTCCATTTCCAATACATCCACGCCCAGATCGACGGCATGTTCGAAGGCGTACAGCGTGTCTCCGGGCCACAGTCCGTCCCCGCCCTGGTGGGCAATGACCAGCGGATGAGGCGCATTGAGATAGTAAGGATGGGCGGGCGCGGGATGCGAAAGCAGCAAGCCGAGTCCCAACGCGGCGATGAGGATGATTAGGACGATCTGCCAAAACTTCAGTTTCATGGTTCCTCCGGGCAATGTGGACGCAATTGTATCAAACCCTCCTGGCCCAGGTCAGATGCGCAACCGGTTCCCTGGAATTGACACGGGCTCGCTTTTCACGTAAAGTTAATCATCATTTCTCAGGAGGCAGATATGTTTGCAATTCGGTTCTTAGCGGAAGGCGGCCCCGATACCCGCCTGGCCTGGTTGTTGTGGGTGGCGTTCGGGTTCTTCTTTGCGATGGTGGTGATCGGGTGGCTGGTCAGCCGAAATAAGGGGAGCCAGCCTGAGGTCCAGACGGAGGCTCATGAGCACGGTCACGAGGACCATGCCGAGTCCCACGCGCACGCGGAGAAGCAGGCCGACAATCTGGTCGTGCTGGAGGGCATCGGTCCCAAGGTGGCCAAGGTCCTGAACGGGGTGGGCATCGTATCGTTCGCGGACCTGGCCAAAGCGGATGCCGCCGAGGTGCAGAAGGTCCTCGATGCAGCGGGCTTGCAGATGATGAATCCCGCAGGCTGGATCGAACAGGCCAAGCTGGCCGCTGCGGGCGACCAGGAAGGACTGGCGAAATTGCAGGCCGAACTCAAGGGCGGCCGCAGGAAGTAAAAAAGGAAGGCTCCCGAACCTCGGGAGCCTTTTGATTTAGAAGAAGAAATACCGTGCGCTGGCCATGAAGAGCGTGGCCAGGATCAAGGACCAGGTATGGATGGGCGTGACCATGCCCAGGTTCTTGCGGATGGCGGCGATCTGGGCCAGCTGCTCGGGGGTGGGCTGCCCCTGGATTTGTGCGCCGAGCTTGCCAAGCGCGGTGTTGTTTTGCCCGATCATGATCCCGAATACGAAACCGATCAGGCCGAAGACGCCGCCAATGCCGAACCCGATGCCTGCGCCGCTCTTCATCCACGCGGAGGCAAATCCGCCCGAGTCGATCAGGTATAGCAAAATGCCCGCCAAGACAGCCGAACCGCCCGCCGCCGCCATCATCGTACTGAAGCGGGTCCGCCCGATCAGGTGTTGAATGAATTTCTGACCGTTTTCTGCGGTGGCGCCCGCAGTCGGTGCGACGAAATAGCTCATCATTAACGAGGCCCCCACCCAGAACACGCCCCCAAAAATATGGATCAGACGTAGTATCAAAGTAACGATATTCATGGATTCTCCTTGGTAAAAGTTAATCAGACAGACGCTATCCATTTTACAAATTTATGGGGTCGAAGGCAAGCGGCGGCTGTTATTTCTTTGTGATGGGGACATCTTTTTCTCGTGACAATGTTCACTTGTTGACACGAAAATTCAGGCCTATATTGGAAAAGACCGCGAAAGGCGGTGAGTTTACATACCCATATTCTGAAAGGAATGCCATGAAACGGATTTTGGTTGTTGTCTCATTGTTGGTCGTGGCCAGCCTGATGCTGGCCGCGTGCGGGGGCGCGCCCAAGGCTGCCAATCACCTGGAGGCCATCAAGCAGGCGGGGGTGATCAAGGTTGGGACGTCGGCGGACTATCCGCCCTTTGAATCGGTGGACGCCAATGGCAACAAGGTCGGTTTTGACATCGACCTGATGACCGAGATCGCCAAGCGCCTGGGCGTGAAACTCGAGTGGGTGGACATGCCCTTCGACAGCCTGATCGCGGCCGTGCAGGAAGGCAAGATCGACGCCTCCATCTCCGCCTTCAACTACAGCGAAGAGCGCGACCAGACCATCGACTTCTCGGACGCCTACTACACCTCCGAGGACGCTTTCACCGTGGCCGACGGCTTCGCGGGGACGATCGCCAAGCCCGAAGACGTGGTCGCCTACAAGGTTGGCGTGCAGACGGGCACCACCCAGGACACCTGGCTGACCGACCTGGTTAATGCGGGCACCCTGCCTGAGGCCAACCTGTTCCGCTACGACCGCGCCGACCAGGCCATGGCCGACCTGAAGAACGGCCGCATCGAAGTCGTCATGTCGGACAAGGTCCCTGCCGAGGCGCTGGCCAAGCAGCTCGGCGGCCTGAAGATCGTGTACTCGGGCGTGCTCTCCAGCGGCCCGATGAACATCGTCATCCCGAACGGCGACGTGGAACTCCAGAAGGCCATCAATGAGATCATCAAGCAATTGCAGGATGAAGGTTTCATCGACCAACTGGCTGTGAAATACTTCGCCGAATAAAAAACTCTGCGGGGGCGGACGATCGTCCGCCCCCGCGCCACACGTATGCTCAGCAGCTTCGTCTCCTACATCATCCAGGGAACCGCCATCACGGTCGCCGTGACACTGGTGGCGCTGCCGTTTGGCCTGATCATCGGCCTGCTGATGGCGTTGCTCCACACCTACGGGGGAAGGGCGATCAACCGCCTTGCCGCGGCTTACAGCCTGTTGATGCGCGGCGTGCCGCCGATCGTTTTGCTATTCATTTTGTATTTCATCCTCTCAGGGGAGATCAATCTCTCACCGTTTTGGGCGGGTTCGCTCTCGCTGGGCGTCGTCAGCAGCGCCTATCAGATGGAGATTCTGCGCGGGGCGCTGTTGGCCGTCGGTGGCGGACAGATGACCGCTGCCCGCGCCGTCGGCATGAGCCGCATCCAGGCCATCCGCCACATCGTGCTGCCGCAGGCGCTGCGGATCGCCATCCCGCCCTGGTCGAACGAGGCCTCCATCGTGCTGAAGGATTCTTCGCTGGTGTACGCGCTCGGCGTGCCCGAAATTTTGCGCCGCGCCCAGCAGTTATCCGCCACCTCGCAGCAGCCATTCCTTGCCTTCGGGACGGCTGCTCTGATCTACTTTGTTCTGGTCTTTGCCACCAATCGCGGCCTCGATTATCTCTCCGAGCGCACCAAACTCCCCACCCATCCATGACGGAGGCGACCATGCCTGAAACCATCCTCGAAGCCCGCAACCTGACCAAGGTCTACGGTCAGAATACCATCTTCAAGAACATCAACCTCAAGGTCAAGGAAGGCGAAGCCATCGTCATCATCGGTCCCAGCGGGACGGGCAAAAGCACCCTGCTGCGCTGCATGAACCTGCTGACCCGCGCTGACGGCGGACAGATCCTGCTCGACGGGGAGGACATCACCGCCAAAGGCTACAACGAGGACAAGGTCCGCCAACACATCGGCATGGTCTTTCAGAACTTCCTGTTGTTCAATCACCTGACCGCGCTCGACAACGTGATGATCGGCCTGACCAAGGTCAAGAAGATGCCGCGCGAACAGGCGGTCAAAAAGGCCATGGAGGAATTGCGCCGCGTGGGCCTGCTCGACCGCGCCGACCATTACCCCGGTCAACTCTCGGGCGGACAGCAGCAACGTGTGGCCATCGCCCGCGCGCTGGCCATGGACCCGCGCGTGATGCTCTTCGACGAGCCGACCTCCGCCCTGGACCCTGAGTTGATCGGCGAAGTCCTCGGCGTGATGGAGAAACTGGCGCGCGATCGCATGACCATGCTGGTGGTCACGCACGAGATGGGATTTGCCCGCGAGGTGGCCGACCGCATCGTCTTCATGGAAAAAGGCAGCATCGTCGAGGAAGGTTCGCCCGACGACCTGTTCTATCATCCCAAGAACGACCGCACGCGCGAATTCCTGTGGAAGATCACTGAGTTGTACGGCAAGAAGGAAAAGGACAAGGGCGGAGCGGCATGAGCGATTTCTTCACCTTTTTCCTGCGCTTCCTGCCCGACCTCCTGCGGGGCGCGGGGGTGACTGTCCTGTTGACGATCGAAGGATTGTCGGCGGGATTCATCCTCGGCCTGCTGACGGCGCTGGCACGCACCTATGGCGACAAGTTCTGGCGCGGATTGGCGGTGGGCTACATCGAGCTCTTTCGCGGCACGCCGCTGCTGGTGCAATTGTTCCTCATTTATTACGGCCTGCCCGGGTTGGGCATCACGCTCTCACGCGAACTCTCAGCTTTCCTTGCGCTGGGGCTGAACAGCGGCGCCTATCAGGCTGAGTACCTGCGCGGTTCCCTGCTGGCCATCGGCGAGGGGCAGATGATGGCGGGGCGCGCCATCGGCCTCTCGCGCTGGAAGACAGTCTGGCACGTCATCTTGCCGCAGGCGCTGCGACTGGCAATCCCCGCCTGGTCGAACGAACCGGTCTCGCTACTCAAGTCCACAGCAGTGGTGTTTCTGATCGCTGTGCCCGAGTTGATGGCCAAGGCCAAATCCATTGCGGCCAAGACTTATGATCCCATTGCTTCGTACCTGGCGGTGGCGATCATCTATCTGGCGATGGTGTATCTGCTCGACCTGGTCTTGCGTTGGATGGAGAATAACACGCGCATCCCGGGTTTCGATATGGAAGGCAAGAAAGCCTGAACAAAAAAGTCGGAGCAACTGCTCCGACTTTTTATTTGGGGATATGTCACGCGTTTTTATTCAACAATTCCCGTGCCAGGGCGGAAAACTCACGGTCGGAGCGGTGATTGGCGAGCTCCTTCAGGGCGGCGAGGGCCCGTGGATCACGCAAGCTTCCCAGCGCCAGGATGGCCTGTTTCTGCACAAAGCGTTCAAGGTCCTGAAGCATGTCGATCAGCAGCGGGGCAACGCGCGGGTCCTGGATCATGCCCAGGCCGAGGATGGCGTGTTCGCGTACGCCTGCCTCGGCGTGGTGCAGGGCCTCGGCCAGGACATCCACGGCGGGCGCGCCGATTTTGCCGAGCGCTTCGGCGGCCACGCGGCTGACCTCGTGGTGCAGGTCGTAGAGCGCCATGCCCAATTCCTCCACCGCGCGGACATCCTTCAGTTCTCCCAGGATGATGGCCGCAAATTTGCGCACTGTGCCTTCGCGGTCGGCCAGGGCCTCGATCAACGGCTCGACGGCGTCAGATCCCATGGCCTCGATGGCGTCCAGCAGGTCACTGGCGGTCTGTTCGCGCTCGTACCACCAGAACGAGTCGCGCAGGGCTTCCATCAGGAAGGGCAGGGCGGCCGTGTGACGTGTTCCACCCAGGGCGCGTGCGGCGCCCTGACGAACCTCGATCTTCTGATCGTCGAGCAGCAGGCCCGCAATATCGTCGAATGTGGTCGGGTCGCGGAAGGCTCCCAGGGCGAGCGCGGCCTGGATGCGCACCTCGGGTTCAGGGTCTTTGAGGACCTGGAGCAGCGACGGGATAGTCTGTGGGTCGCCAAGTTGCCCAAGCGCGGCGCAAACCCGCGCGCGGACGGTATAAAACTCGCCTTGCAACGCGTCTAACAACGCAGGCAGGGCCGAGCGGTCTTTGGTCTGGGCGAGGATGTCCACACATTGGGCGCGCACAAGCGGATGCGCGCTTTTCAGCGCCGCGACCAGGGCGGGGGTGGCGGCGGGCCCGATGCGGACGAGAATCCGCCCGAGGATCGGAGGCAGGTTCGGGTCCCGACTCTGGAGCGCTTCGATCAGGGTGGGGGCCGCTTCCGCTCCCAGATGAATCAATTCCTGGGCCGCCCGCTCCCGTTTGGTCGGATCGGTCAACTGCCCGATCCATTTTTTTGCGTCGTTGAGTCCGCCAGTAAACCAGTTCATATATCAATTGTACACCCGCCAAAAAGAGAGCATTTGATATAAAAATGGACTAAAATTCTCTGATATAATGCGGTGTTTGCCTCTTATCAAGCACAACGCCAGGCGAACCTGGTGTTTTTGTTTGCGACCCTCACGGGCCTTACGGCACGTATCCCAGTGGAGTGAAAGATGAAGAAAGAACAATTACTCGATCTGTATTACCAAATGGTTTTGATCCGCCGCGTGGAGGAACGCGGTGCCGAGCTGTATCAGGCTGGCAAGATTGGTGGCTTCATGCATTTGTACATTGGGCAGGAGGCCGTTTCGACGGGGTTGATCGCGGCCCGTGAGCCGCGCGACCGCGTGATTACCGCGTATCGCGACCACGGCGTGGCGTTGAACTGCGGCATTTCGTCCAATGAAGTGATGGCGGAACTGCTCGGCAAAGCCACGGGCATGTCCAAGGGCAAGGGCGGCTCGATGCACATGGCCGACACCTCGAAGAACATGTGGGGCGGACATGCCATCGTGGGCGGGCACCTGCCCATCGCCTCGGGCCTGGCGCTGGGCGACCAATACGCGGGCAACGACAACGTCACCATCTGCATGTTCGGCGACGGCGCGACCAATATCGGATATTTCCACGAAGCCTTGAACCTGGCCAAGACCTGGGGCCTGCGCGTGCTGTGGGTGTGCGAGAACAACCAGTACGGCATGGGAACGGCCGTTGAACGCGCCTCGGCAGTGACCGAGATCCGTCAGAAGGCCGAAGGCTACGGCATGAAGAACGGTCAGGCCGATGGCATGGACGTGATGAAGGTCTACGAGGCCGCCAGGGAAGCCATCGACTACATCCGCAAGGAAGGCCAGCCCTACCTGCTCGAGGTGGACACCTACCGCTTCCGCGGTCACTCGATGGGCGATCCCGAGCGCTACCGCAAGGCGGAGGAAGTCAAGCAGTGGCAGGAGAACGACCCGATCGGCATCTTCAACAAGTACCTGCTCGATAAGAAGGCTGCCACGCGCAAACAATTGGATGAGATCGAGGCCCGCGTGGAAGAGGAAGTGGCCAAGGCGGTTGAATTCGCCGAAGCCAGCCCCGAGCCGACGATGGAAGACCTGTTCAAGGACATTTACGCGGATGCATAATGCGTAGGGGCGGGGTCACCCCGCCTCTACCATGACAAGGAAAAAATCATGGCAAAGATCACAATGCGCGAGGCCATCTCGCAAGCTCTTATGGAAGAAATGGACCGCGACCCCGCCGTCTTCATCCTCGGCGAGGAGGTCGGTGTGTGGGGCGGCACGTATGCCGTCACCAAAGGTTTCTATGACAAGTACGGCGCGGCGCGCGTCAAGGATACGCCCATCGCCGAGAACGCCATCCTCGGCGCGGCCATCGGCGCGGCCATGGTCGGTCAGCGCCCCATCGCCGAGTTGATGACCATCAACTTCGCCTTCTCCGCGATGGACTACATCGTCAACCAGGCGGCCAAGCTGCGCTACATGTTCGGCGGACAGTTCACCCTGCCGATGGTCATCCGCGCGGTGGGCGGCGGCGGACGTCAGCTCGGCGCCACGCACTCGCAGACTCCCGACGCGATCTTCGCGCACTTCCCCGGCCTGAAGGTTGTCAGCCCTGGAACGCCCGAGGATGCCAAGGGCCTGCTCAAGAGTGCGATCCGCTCGAATGACCCGATCCTGTTCATCGAGCACGCCACCATGTACCAGGTCCGCGGCGAAGTGCCCGAGGGCGAGTACACCATTCCGATCGGAAAATCCAAGGTCCAGCGTGAAGGCAAGGACCTGACCATCGTCACCTACTGCAAGGGCCTGGAGCTTTCGATGAAGGCCGCCGACGAACTTGCCAGGGAAGGCATCCAGGCCGAGATCGTCGACCTGCGCACCCTGCGTCCGCTCGACATGGAGCCCGTGCTTGCGTCGTTCAAGAAGACCAACCGCGCCATCGTGGTCGAAGAAGGTTGGAAGTCGTACGGCGTCGGCAGCGAGGTTGTCAGCCGCATCTACGAAGAAGCCTTCGACTACGTCGACGCGCCCATCCTGCGCGTGGCGCAGAAGGAAGTCCCGCTTCCCTACAACCGCACCCTCGAACAGGCCGCCCTCCCGCAGGTGCCTGATATCGTCGCGGCGGCAAAGGAGGTCTTGAAGTAATGGCCGAAACCATCAACATGCCCAAACTCGGCTTTGATATGGCCGAGGGTCTGCTGGTCCGCTGGGTTAAGCAGGTGGGCGAACAGATCAACAAAGGCGACGTGCTGGCCGAGATCGAAACTGACAAGGCCACCGTCGAAGTGGAATCCTCCGTCAGCGGCACCGTGCTGCAACTGATCGTCGATCAGGGCACGATGGTACCCGTCAACGCGCCGATCGCGGTGGTGGGGGAGGCGGGCGAAAAAGTGGAAAGCCAGCCCGTGGATTCTGGACCGAAGGCTGCGACTCCCGCAGCGACTCCCGCGCCTCAATCCGCCCCTGCACCTGCTCCCGTTGCCCAGACCGCTTCTGCCCCGAGCGCGGGTCCCGTCAAAGCCAGTCCGCTGGCGAAGAAGATTGCGCGCGACCAGAAAGTGGATCTTTCGCGCATCCAGGGCACGGGCCCGGGCGGACGAATCGTCCGCCGTGACATCGAAGCGGCGCTGGCTGGCGGCTCCCAGCCGACTGTGGACCGTGGGCCGCAGACCGTGTCGACACCGTCCACCGTCTATCGTCCACTGTCCGTGGAAGACAAGTCCGTTGCCACCACCAAACTGCGTCAGGCCATCGGCCGCCGCCTGGTCGAGTCGAAGCAGACCATCCCGCACTTCTATGTGACGCACGAATACAAGATGGAAGCGTTGATGGACATGCGCAAGCAGATCAATGCCTACCTGCCCGAGAACGAGAAGGTATCGGTCAACGACTTCATCGTCAAGGGCGTGGCGTTGACCCTGCGTCAGTTCCCCAACCTGAACGCGACCCTGAACGGCAACGAGATCGTGCAGTTCGGCCACGTCAACGTGGGTGTAGCGGTCACCGTCCCTGGCGGACTGATGACCGTCGTGGTCAAGGATGCGGACCAGAAATCCCTGCGCCAGATTTCGGGCGAGGTCAAGGCCATGGCGGGACGCGCCCGCGATGGCAAGGTCAAGCCCGAGGACGTGGACGGCTCGACCTTCTCCACCTCCAATCTGGGCATGTACGACGTGGACGAGTTCATCGCCATCATCAACCCGCCCGAGGCGGCCATCCTGGCCATCGGTTCGGCTCGCGAAGTGCCCGTCGTCGAAGGCGGACAGGTCAAAGCGGGCTGGCGCATGAAGGCCACCATCTCCGTCGATCATCGCGTTAGCGACGGGGCGGAGGCGGCCCAGTTCATGCAAAAACTGGCAGAGTTCCTGGAAAATCCAGTTAGAATGCTGGTGTAAAAAAACTCCTGAAGTCGAAAGACTTCAGGAGTTTTTTGTCACTGGACGCAGAAAGCAATCTATCTGCAGGTGATCGTAACGAACACTTCCGCAGCTTCGGATTTTCCCGCCGCATTGACGGCTTGGATCGTATAGGTGTAATTTGCGCTGTAGCGCTTGTAGGGGGTGGTGATGGTGATGGTGTCCTTATACTCGGTGGTGTTCGCGTCCAAGGTCACCAGGAGATTTCCGTCTTTGCTGAGCTCAAAGCTGGTCTCATCCGAGACGTCGTCCCAATGCAGGTACGCCACGTACACATATTTATATACTGTATAGGAGTGGGCAACGACTTTTGTGCAAGTGGAATCCGCGTAGAATTTTGCGGGCGCATTGGGGACGGCGGCAGAGACTGCCATGGTGGCGGTCGCCTCTACAGGGATGGGGGTTTCCGTCGCAACAGGTTGTTGCGCCTCCACCGTCTGCGCCACGAACGTGGCCATCTGGTCTTGACTCTGCTGGGAGTCCGCGCTCGTATCGGGCGGATTCGTGGGCGGGACAGGTGCTGCCGTGGGGGTGCCCGAGGTGAACGAGCAAGCCAGGATTAGAAAAGTGACCAGGGCCAGAACGGGGACAAGATTTCTATTCATGGAATCCTTCTTTGGAATAGATAGTGTGTTGCTTTGTGGTTTGCATCACAAATTTATTGTACTTCTTTCAGGTTATGTTGTAAACACCGTCAGTTTTTTCTATTATGAAGCGATCGTCAGCTTGGTTTTCAGTAGTTCCCGGTCCCGGGAAGAGGGGCCGACCATAATCTCGAACTCGCCCGGTTCCACGACGTTCGTGCCCAGCGCGTTCACGATCTGGAAAGCTTTCCAGGGCAGGTCGACCTGAACGGTCTTTTTCTCGCGCGCTGCCAACTGGACGCGGGCAAATCCCTTCAGCGCCTTGTCCACCCAGGTGGCGGAGGTCACCACATCGCTGACGTACACCTGTACGATCTCCACGCCTTCCCGCTGCCCGACGTTTTCCACATCCACGGAGACCTTGACCGTTTCCCCGTTGGACAGAGTGGGGGAGGACAGACTTAAGTTGGAGTAGGCATATTTTGTGTAGCTCAGTCCATGCCCGAAGGGGAAGAGCGGGTCCTGGGTCAGGTCGGCGTAGCGGTCGCCGTGTTGGCCGCGGACCTGGCTGTAGAAGACCGGCTGCTGGCCCACGTGCAATGGGAACGAGATCGTGACCTTGCCGGATGGATTCAATATGCCGAATAGCGCCTCGGCCAGTGCCCGTCCGCCCTCCATGCCGGGGTTGAACAACTCGACGATGACCGCGGCGTGTTTAACGGAGTCAGGCAACACCAGCGGCTTGCTGTTGACCAGGACCACGATCATCGGCTTTCCGGTCTTCCCCAGCGCGTCCAGCAGCGCGACCTGCCCGCCCTGCAATTCCAGCGTGGCCGTGCTTTGGGTCTCGCCGATGAAATTCAGGTGATCGCCCACGACGGCCACCACAACTTCGGCTGACTGAGCCGCGGCGACGGCCGCCGGGATGCCCGACAGGTCATCGTCGATGATCGTACAGCCGCACTCGTGGCGGACCTCCAGTCCGCTTGGAGCCAGGGCGCGGATGCCGTCCAGAATGGTGGTCGTCTTCTCGCGCGGATGCTTGCCCGCCTCGGGCGGGTGCTGCGAGGAGCCGAGCGACCAGTCACCCAACTGCTGCATATCGTCGTCGGCGTTCGGACCGATCACCGCGATGGACTTCACTTGTTTCGGGTCGAGCGGCAGCAGACCATTGTTCTGCAACAGGACCAGGCTTTGGCGTGCTGCTTCGAGGTTGGCAGCGCGATGCTCCGCGTTCCCGATCACGAGCGCCGCCCGCTCCATGTCTGGACCGCGTGGGTTTTCGAACAGCCCCATGCGGAATTTGAGCGCCAGCAAGCGGGCGCAGGGTCCGTCGATCTTGCTTTCTGCCAGCCGCCCACTGCGGACGGCCTCAATGGCTCCCTCGTAGAACTCGGGCGTGGTCATCATGATGTCGTTGCCAGCCCGCACGGCGGCGATGGCGGCTTCGGTGTAGTCCGCGCAGACCTTCTGCTCGATCACCAGCCGCCCGACGTTGTTCCAGTCTGTCACCACCACGCCCTTGAAGCTCCACTCATCTTTCAGGACTTCGGTCAGCAGCCAATGGTTGCAGGTCGATGGCACGCCCTCAATGGACTGGTAGCCCGTCATGAAGGTCATGGCCCCGGCCTGCACCGCGCGTTCGAAGGGCGGCAGGAAGTAGCTTCGCAGTTTGCGGCGCGAGAGATCCGCCTCCGAGGCGTCGCGCCCACCCTGGGTCTCGGAATAGCCGGCGTAGTGCTTGGCGGTGGCCAGAATACCCGATGGGTCGTCCAGGCCCTGACCTTGATAGCCGCGGATCATTGCCGCCGCCAACTCGCCGATCAAATAGGGATCCTCGCCGAAGGTCTCGCCGGTGCGGCCCCAGCGCAGATCGCGCGTCAGGCACAGGACCGGGGAGAAGGTCCAGTGGATGCCGGTGGGGATCACTTCGGCGGCCGTCACCTGCGCCACCCGTTCCAGCAGGGCGGGATTCCAACTGCAGGCCAGCGCCAGTTGGGTGGGGAAGATGGTCGCACCCTTCCAGAACGAATGCCCGTGGATGGCATCCTCGCCGATCAACAACGGAATCCCCAGACGGTTTTGGGCGGCCAGCTGCATGGCCTTGCGGGCTTTCTCGCCCCAGATGTGCAGGATGGACCCGGGCTGGCGGGTATTGATGAAGGACAGGTCATCGGGACGCGCGTCCCACATGATCAACTGGCCGACCTTCTCCTCCAGGGTCATGCGGCCGAGCAGGTCGGCCACGCGTTCTTCGACGCTCAGGGATGGGTCGCGGTAGGCGGGGATGGATTTCGACATGAAGAGACTCTCCAGACAAAAATTTCCCCATCCTCCTGAGAGAAGGATGGGGAAGGTGATTTTACCCAATGACTTCGAATTCTGCGTGGAGCGCCGCCAGCGAGTCGGAGCCGACCCACAGGTCGAAGGCAGCCGTGTCTTGAATCCACTTGCCAGCGTTCGTGCTCCAGTAACCCAGTTCATCGGGACCCAGCTCGAAGGTCACGGTTTTGCTTTCGCCGGGCTGGAGGGTGATGCGCTCGAAGCCCTTTAACTCGCGCATCGGGCGGGTATCGGTGCCCCATTTCTGGTGGATGTACAACTGGGCCACTTCGTCGCCCGCGACGGCGCCCGTGTTGGTCACATTCACGCTGACGGTGAGGCTGCCGCCGACCTTGACCTGCGCGGCCGAGACCTTCAGGTCCGAGAATGCGAAGGTGGTGTAGCTCAGGCCATAGCCGAAGGGGTAGAGCGGGGTGGGCAGGCCGTCCCAGTAGCGCGGGTTGTACATCGGGCTTTCTTCGGGCGAATGGGTCAGGTTGCGCGCGTAATACAGCGGCGCGTGGCTGCCCTTGCGCGGGAAGCCGACGGGCAGTTTTCCGCCCGGGACCGCGTCACCGAACAGGATGTCGGCTACGGCGTTGCCGCCCTCGGTGCCAGGTTCCCAGGCTTCGAGGATGGCGGGGATGTTCTCGGCGGCCCAGTTGACGCTCAGCGGGCGACCGTTCAGCAGCACCAGCACGACGGGCTTGCCCAGCGCCGCGACGGCTTGGAGCAATTCCTCCTGGCGGCCAGGCAGGTCGAGTGAGGCGCGCGAAGCGGCTTCACCCGCCATCAGGTCGGTCTCGCCCAACACCATGATGACCTGGTCCGCGGCGCGGGCGGTCTCGACGGCGGCCTGGAAGGCGGCGTCTGATTCCTCCTGGCTTTGCGCGGGCTTGCTGGCCTGTCCCGCCATCAGGCTTTCGAACCAAGACGGGATGTCGCGGCGGATCTCAGGGCCAGAGGCGTAGGTCACTTCGGCGTTCGGCAGCTTGGCGCGGATGCCCGCCAGCACGGTCACGGCGGCGGGCGTGTGGCCGAAGACCATCCACGAGCCTTCGGTGGCCTGCATCGAATCTGCAAGCGGACCGATGACGGCCATATTTTTGACGTCCTTCTTCAGCGGGAGCAATCCGCCCTCGTTCTTGAGCAGCACCATCGAGCGTTGCGCCGCCCAACGTGAAGCCTCACGATGATCGGGGCGGGCGATGACCTGCTCCAGCAGGGACTCGTCCACGTAGGGACGCTCGAACAGCCCCATCCTGATCTTGAGCGCCAGGATCGGGCGGACCAGTTCTTCGATCTCCGCCACGCTAAGGTCACCCTTGGCGACCAGGTCGGCGGCGTTCTCAGTGTAGGTATAGCTGGACATGTCCATGTTGAGGCCAGCCTTGATGCCGCGCAGGGCGGCGTCGCGGCGGTCTTTGGCGTGGCCCTGGATGACCAGGTTGCCGACCGCGAAGGCATCCGAAACCACGAAACCCTCGAAGCCCCATTCCTCGCGCAGTACCTGGCGCAGCAGCCAGCGATTGCCGCTGGCGGGGACGTCGTTCAGGTCCATGTAGGCGCTCATGAAGGTGGCCACACCCGCGTCGACGGCGGCCTTGAAGGGCGGCAGGACGGTATTGCGCAGTTGCGTCTCAGAGATGTACGCGGGGTCATAGTCGCGGCCCGCGTCCGAGTAGCCGTAGCCTGCAAAGTGCTTGGCGCAAGCCAGGACGCGCTCGGGGTCGGCCAGGTCGTCCCCCTGGAATCCGCGCACCTGGGCGGCAGCCATCGCCGCGCCGAGGAACGGGTCCTCGCCTGCGCCTTCCACGATGCGGCCCCAGCGGGCGTCGCGGCAGATGTCGAGCATCGGGCCGAAGGTCCAGTGCAGACCTGCGGCGCGCGCTTCTCTGGCGGCTACGGTCTGCGACTTCTCAGGCACGTTCGGGTCCCATGATGCGGCCATCGCCAGCGGCACGGGGAAGATGGTGCGATAGCCGTGGATCACGTCCAGCGCGAACAACAGGGGGATGCCCGACGGGCTTTCCTCAACAGCGACCTTCTGCAGCTCGTTGAACTTCTTCGTGTCGTTGAGCCACAGCACGGACCCCGCTCCGCCTTTGCGGATCTGGTCCTCGGCCTTTGGCCCTGGAGCAAATTCCGCCCCACCGACCTGGTTGAGCTGCCCGACCTTTTCTTCGAGGCTCATTTTGGCCAGCAGTGCGTCGACCCGTTGGGTGACTTCTGCCTCCGACAGGGCGGATGTCGTTCCAGACTTCTTTGCCTTTTTCATAAAAAATCTCCTTTTGAGAATTGTCGATTATTGAGCGGATGGCTCATTGGATGTCAACGTTGTTGCGGCTCGCGAATTCGAATGCCTCACCGCCAACAGATACAGACCGAGCAGTCCTGCATACACCGCCAGCAGGCAGACCGGGATGATCTCCAGCGAAATCTGACGGGCGAGCACGCCCATCAGGCCAGGGATGATGGCCATTCCCAGTCCTGCTGACGCCATTTGCATGCCGATGGTATTGGCGGCGAAATGGTCGCCCACCCGCGTGCTGGTGCCCGACATCATGGCAGGGAAAATGGGCGCGATGGAAAAGCCGATCAGAGTCACCGCCAGCAGGTTGATCGCCTCAGACGGATTCCAGACCAACAGCAGTGCACCCGCTACGGCTCCCACCAGACCACCCGTCACCAGGCGATTGACTCCCACCCGTTTGGCGAACAGTCCCGCCACGATGCGGCCGATGGTGAAGGTGCCCCAATAACTGCCTGCCCAGAAGCCCGCTGCTGTCGGGTCCACTCCACGCGACTCGGTCAACAGGGTATAGACCCAGGTGCCCAAAGTGGCTTCCCCACCGACATACATCAGGAACAGACTGACGCTCAACCACACCCTGGGCTGGCGGAAAGTTTCGCTCATAGGCGTCTTGTAGTCCGTCAGGCGTTTGGTCTCCTCTTTCTCCGCCGACTTTTCCTTTTGATTCCACATCGCCAGGGTCAGCACGAAGCAGGCTGCCAGCGCAAACTGGAATCCGCTGACGATGCGATAGCCTGTATGCCACGAGTGGGTGGCCGTCAGCCCCATGGTCATGATGATCGGGCCCAGGGTGATCCCGACGCCCCAACTGGCATGCAGCCATTGCATCAGGCCTTCACTGAAATGCGCCGCAACGTAGGTATTCAACCCGGCGTCGATGGCGCCTGCCCCCAGTCCTGCCACCACGCCCAGGAGGACCATCATCCACCACTGCGGGACGAGGGTATAACCCAGCAAAGCGGTACCTGTCATGGCGCAACTGATGGCCAGGACCCTGCCGACGCCGATCCGCGCCACCACGGGGCCGCTCAAAAAACTGGAGGTCATGTAGCCCGCCGTGCCTGCAATCAGTAACATCCCGAGAGCATCCAGGGGGATGGAGAATCCCGTTCGGATCGAGGGCCAGGCCACCCCCAGCAGGCCGTCTGGCATTCCCAGGGCAACGAAGGCGACAAAGGCCAGGATGACCAGGCCGAGTTTGGGATATTGCTTGATCTTGGTCCAGATGTTCATGCAAACTGTCCTTATAAACGTGAGGAGATGCTTGGAACTTTACTATTTTACATCTATAACTTACCTAATGCAAGGTAAGTAAGTTTTGGGGTACAATCAACTTATGAAAAAGATGCAGCCTCCCCGACGCACCCAGGCAGAACGGACCCGCGCCAGCCGCGAGAAGATCATCCGCTCGGCCACGGAGACCTTCGCCCAGAAGGGATTTCGCGGCGCGAAGATGGCCGACATCGCCAAAGCCGCCGACCTGACCGAGCCCGGGCTGCTGCATCATTTTCCCAGCAAGACTCATTTGTTGATGGAAGTGCTCAAGGAGCGCGACCGCGTCGACAGCGAGCGGATGCAAGTCACCTTGCAAAAGAACGGATACCGCTTTCTGGATGCACAGGCTGAATTGGTCGAACACAATCAAACCGTGCCCGGGTTGGTGCAGTTGTTCAACCTGCTCGTCGCGGAAAGTATTTCCCCCGATCATCCCGCACACGAGTTCTTCATCGAGCGCTATCAGCGCGAACGCGGACAATGCATCCAGGCCATCGCGTTGGCGCAGCAAAATGGGGAGGTGCGGTCAGACCTTTCCGCCGAGACGCTGGTCATCCTGATGTTTGCCATGATGGACGGCTTGCAGGTGCAGTGGCTGATGGAGCCCGACAAGATCGATATGGCAGGATTATTTCGTGTGATGACGGATATGCTAAAGGGAAAGACCGAATCATGACCCCCGTGTGAAAAGAGGACCTCGGAAGTTCAAAAACTTCCGAGGTCTTTTTATTGCGGCACGTAGTATTCCACCACCAGCACCGGGCGGTAGGCCGCCGTGGCGGCGTCACCGCTGTAGAACTTGATGGTGTCCGCACTCATATCGTCGTTGTCGTCCAGTTGAAAACGCAGGCGGAATTGCGTCTCGCCTGTCTTGTTGATGAATTCCAGGGCGGGTTCGGTCATCGTCGCCGAGAACCAGTTGTCGGCGGGGGCGTTGGCGAAGAGTCCCGCCGTATCGAGGCTGGCTTCGGCCTGATAGTCGGGCACCTCGAGCACGCCGCGCCCGAAGGTTCCACCTTTGATGTCCACCATCAGGTTCTGGTGCGTGAGGAACGGGTCGGTGCCCGTCACGCTCAGGCGTCTGATCTTGAGCGTAGCGCGCACGATCACCGCATTGTCGGGCAGGGAGGCGGTATTGAAATCGAGGATGGCGCGGAACTGGCGGTCCTCGGCGTTATCGCCCACGTAAAAAGTGGCAGAGGTGGCATCGATCCCGCCGCCGATATTGCTGTTCTCGCTCGACTCGATCACGTAGCCGTCGTTGGCCTTGTTCGAGACGAAGGTAGCCGAGGCGAGGTCGATGGGCGCGGACTTGATGACCGCGTAGGCTTCACCCGCAGAAAAATCGCCGTTGCCTGTGCCCGTGCCTCCGAGCGGATTGCCCGCCGAGTCGACGATGCTGTCATCATCCTGGACCTTGAGGCTGATGCCGCCGTCCTGGCTGCCTGTGTCCACGCTGACGGTGTACTCGGCCCCCGCGCCGCTGACCTCGGTCACGGAAGCGCCCGTCAGGCTGCCGCTGGTCGAGAGGGTGAAGTCACCCGTGTCCACGCCGCTGACGGTCTCCGAGAACTTGACCGTGAACTTTACACTGGAAGCATTGGTGGGATTCTGGTCGACGCGCAGGATGGACGTCACCGTCGGGGCGCGGTCGAAGCTCGACTCGATGGCCCCGAGGTCGGGCGCGTTGCCTTGGAAATCATCGTCGATGCCTGGCAGCATCACGCCACGGTCCACGTTGGGGCTGGCGGTCTGCAGGCTGAAGTCGCCGCCCGTCGGGTTGACGAAGCCCGGCGCGGACTCGTGTCCGTTGCATTCCAGCGTGGTGGCGGCACACAACTCCGCAATCGTGTTGTAGGACAGCTTCTCCCATTTGAAGTGCGGTCCGCTCGCGCGGGTGGTGTACCAGTTATCGTAATCCCAACTGTGACCCGTCAACCCCGTGACGGGACTCTCGAAAGCGAAGCCGTTGCCCTGGAAGATGTTGTTGCGCATGGTCACGTTGGACACGGGGCGGATGACGCTCATCGCGTTGAGGTCCTTCGCGTTGGTCCAACTGGTGTTGTGATAAATGAAGACCGGGCCGTCGGAATACAAGTCCCATTTGAAACTGGTGCCCGTGAAGTTGCTGATCTGATTGCGCAACACCCACACAGGACCGTGCGTGATGGGCGCGAACGACACGCCGACCAGGGTCGAGTCGATCAGGTTGTTGCGGAAGCGGTGGTTGACAGCGGCGCCCTCGGGTTCGAGCGCGTCGTCCCCGATGTGGTGGATGCGGTTGTCGTACACGTCCACATCCAGCGCGACGGCGTAATTCTCGAGCGCCGCAGAAGCGGACGATCCCGAGTACACGCCGTTAAAGATGTGATGCAGTTCATTGTCGCGGACAATGGCCCCGATATGCCCGCGCAGGACGATGGCCGTGCCCTCCATCGTCGAGCCTTTGACGGCCGCCCACGGCCACTCGTTGACGGGCGGGTCGAAGATCTCGTTCGACTCGATGCGCGTGTCGTTGCCCTGAGCCTCGGTCCCGTTCCAGTTGACGTACACGCCCAACTGCATGTTGTGAATCTTGTTCTGGCGCACCACCAGGTGCGAGGCGTTCTTGGCACACACGCCGCAGCCATCGATCACGCCGTAATAGCGCATCTCAAAGCCTTCGATCCAGATCCAGTCGCGGCCCGAGATGTCGAAGGCATGGTTGTAGCGCGGCACCTGCCAGGTGTGCTTGGACGGGTCATCCAGGCTGCGGACGTAGAGGCGGCTGCTGTTGAGGCGCATGTACCAGCCCTCGTTCATCGGCACGTTGTTGTGACCGCGTGAATCCGTCAGGCCTTTCATGTTGTCGTAATTGTAGAAGCGCTGACCGTCGCGGGCCAGGTACTTGACGTAGGGCGAGGTGGTGTACCAGATCTTGTTCTTCTGATAGACCTTCCAGATGTCGCCGCTGAGGGTGATCGACCCGTCGAGGATGGCGCCGCTACCCTCGGCCTTGACCTGGATCCACTTGCCCTCCGTGCCCGAGGCGGGGAAGCTGACCGACTCGCGGTACACGCCGTCGGCCACCAGCACCTGCGTCCCGGGCGCGGCGCGGTTGACGGCTTCCTGGATGGTCTTGAAGGGCTTGGACTTGGAGCCGTCTCCGCCCGCCGCGGCATCGTCGTCCACGTAGAGGATGCCCGCGGGGGTGAACTGCAGCTCCTCGGGCTGGGTCGTGACCGAACCGCTGATCTCGGTCGTCCCCGCCACCACCTTGATGTTGTACTGCGTGGCGGGCAAGAGTCGGAACAGGCTGCCGGCCAGGCGCACGTTGTTGCTGAGCACCACGGGCTGGCCTGTGCGCCAGTCCGTTTCGCCGTTCTTCTGGTACATCAACGTGGCCGATTTGGGCAGGGCCGTCCCGCTGACGAGCACGCCGACGGTCTCGATGTTGGCGATCAGTTCGATCTTGGTGAATGCTGTCGCGCCTGCCGCCTGGGCAGACGCCCCGGGTAGGAATCCAACCAATAGCGCCGTCAGTAACAGCACGGTCACGAGACAAGAGGAGACGTTCGAGGGTTTGGAACGCATACGCTTCCTTCTCTGTGTTCCCCGCGGCTTTTTCGGGGACGGTTTGACTTGCGATAAAGACGGAGAATTTGCCCCGCTGGTTTGAGGACGACTCGATTATAAAACAAAAGGTCACGCCTTACGCGTGACCTTCGGGTACTAGCCGTACAATTCCCTTCTGAAGAATTCGGGCAGCGCAAAGGCCGCCTTGTGCATCTCAGGGTTGATGTAGTTGTTCACACCCGGGGGCAGGGGAGTCTTCAGGCCGTTTTCCCAGGGCGTGTCCGAGACGTACATGAAACCGATCCCGCCGCCTGGGTAGGTAGGGATGTTGGCGTAATAGTAGGCGGAATTCTTCGTCAGCGCTTTGGCAGACTGGTAGATCTGCTGGATGAGCGCCGTGTCGAAATAAGGCTGCTCACACTGCGTGGACGCGGCTCCACCGGGAGCCAGGGCGCGCACCATCAGCTTGTAGAACTCATCCGAGAATAGGCGCTCGGCCATGCCGATGGGGTCGGTGGTGTCCGAGATGATGACGTCGAACTGGCCTGGATTCTCCTCCAGGTAGCCGAAGGCGTCCCGCACCAGCAGTGTGGTGCGCGGATCGGACCACGGGTCGCCAAAGGCGGGAAAGAATTGGCGCGCGAGGTCTACCACGCGCTGGTCCAGCTCACACACCACGGCCTGCTCCACCGACGGATAGCGCAGCACCTGTTGGAGCGATCCGCCATCCCCGCCGCCGACGATCAGCACGCGCTTGGGCTTTCCGACCGCCAACATCGGCACGTGGACGATCATCTCGTGATAGCCCATGTTGTCGCGCTCGGTCAGCTGGATGATGCCATCCAGGATCATGGCATTGCCGAAGAATTCGGTCTCCACGACTTGCAGGTGCTGATATTGCGTCTGCTCGTCGGCCAGCACGCGCTTCACGCGGATGCCTTTGCGGTAGTACGGGTGCAGTTCTTCCGTGAACCAGATGCTCATGTGCCTCCTAGATCGCCACAGGCAGGCGGGTCTCGATCTCCGCGTCGCGGTCCAGCTTGCGCAGGCTGAAATTGTCAGCCCCGAGCGCATCCTTGATCTGCTGGATCAGCGGCAACAGGTCCTTGCCGATCGCGCAGGTAAACAGGTCAATGGCGCAATAATTATATTCGGGCCAGGCATGCAAACTTGCATGCGACTCTGCGAGGAGCAAAAAGCAGGTAAAGCCATGTGGGCTGAACTTGTAAAAGCCCTCATCCACAACCGTCAGGCCACTATCACGTACAGCCTGCGCAAACAGCGAGTATGCCAACTCGCCATCCATGAGGATCTCATGGTTGCAGTTGGAGAGATCGAAAATATAGTGCTCTCCAAGTTTCAAAGTCGCGTTCACTCACACCTCCAGGGTTAAAATATAAAGAACCCATCCAGGAACATGATCTTCCCATTTCAGCCCGATCCGCAAGATGTTGGCCTTGCGTAACGAACGAAACCGTCCCTGAATAGACTCTTGTGGGGGCAGTTATACTATTTCCTGCCAGAATGTCAATCTTTTTGTGAAGCGGATTTAACGCCGCGCCAGCCGACGGATCATCAGCCCGAGGAGCCTCGCGCGGTGGACGACTTGCCCGTACCAACCCGTGGACCCGGGCCTGATTCCGTAATACAGCCTGAGCCACCACTCCGAGGGGGCGCGGAACGTCTGCACGACGAAATTTCCCAACCCGACCTGTCGACTACGCTCGAACTTTTCCTGCGGCCAGCCCTGTGGATATTGATTCACGCCCGCGGGCGGCTGGCCAGGTTCAATAGGAATTATGCCGTGCAGCGACTCGGGCAGCGGCGTGAGGCTATAGAACACATCCAGCCGTTGCAGCAACTGCGTGTGGCGTGACCAGTCGATGCTCTCCGCATACTGCTCGACCAGGCTGAGGATGTCGGCGATCCATTTGAGTTGCAGCGGCTTGTCGGCGCGCGCTTCAAAGAGGTGGCGGGTGAAATGCCGCGAGAGATAGTCCAGGTTGTCCATTGGCGCAGGAATGAGGACCGTGCCGACCTCCACTTGGATTGCCTGCGGCGGAGTGGCGAAACCTGTGAACTCATCGTCGCCTTGACGCGGATCATAATGATGCAATTCCACGTGGACACGCAATCCATCGCGCGGGGGCGAGTCGACCGTCAGTTCTTTGGGAGCAGGCCCATCATCGAGGGGCAGGGGAGGCGTAGAAAATCCCGCCGCGCGGAGCAATTCTAGTGCGGGGCGAATCTGGTCGCGCTGGAACAACAGGTCCAGGTCGCTAATGGGGCGCAGAGCGGGGTCGGGATAAAGGCTGTAGGCCAGGCCGAGGCCCTTGAGCACCAGCGGATGAATGTCTGCCGTTTGGAGCAGCGCAACGATCTCAAGCAGCACCTGTGCGTGGAACTGATTGTTGCAGCGGTGGCGCAAATACAGTCCCTTGAGCGTGCGGGCTACATCGACGGGAATCTCAATGCCCGATCTTTGGATGTGATGCCACAATAGCGGCGCCATGCCGTGGATTTCAGCCTGGGCGATAAGTTCCTGCCAGTCGTTGAAGTCCGCGAGCTGGCGCGCGAGTTCGGCGTAGAGCGCATCATGGCCCGAGGCGCGGGCACACAGCGCCAGCAGACGATAACAGGCTAGTCCGCGAGCGTTTGCCGAATCCATGCGGTGGCGCTTTCGAGGTCGGAATAGGTGAGCTGCCAGGCGCGGACCTGCTTCGCCAGGCGCGAGGCGGCGGCCAGGCCGCCATCGGGGAAGTTGCGCGCGTTGACCAGCCCCTTCATTAATCGGAAGAGCGCGTCGGCGGGCTTGAGCGGCTCGGCATACAACGCTTTGTTGGGAAGGTAACGGGGGAAAAGGAGCACGTGCGGTCTGCCGCGCGGACATACGTTTGCTCCGAACAAGATCGGGTCGATCCAGGTTGTACCGTCGTCGAATTGCAAAAAACCTTCGGTGGGTGGATTCACCAACCATTTTTGCCAGACGAAGGCCGATCCACGTTTGAGGACGATTGAACGCGGCAGGCCGCTGATTTGTTCCCCTTCGAGGCAGATGACCTCGTCAGTCAGGTAGCCAAAGCACTGGGCGGCCAGCCAGGCCGTCAGCGTGGATTTGCCGCTTCCGCTCTCGCCGCACAGGATCAGGCCATGCTCCCCCTGGGTCAACGCCGCGGCGTGGATGACGGGTCCGAGGCGGGCGGCTCCATTCAGGCGCGGGATGGCGTCCTGCATCAAATGGAACAACACCTGCTTGCTGCCCAGGTTGGAATACAAATCTCCCCCGTCCAGCGAGATGTTGAAGCGTGACTTGCCAAGGGGGATGATCGTGTAATGCGCTGTGATGAAGTCCGCGCCGCCGTGGCAATGTTGGAAATGCGCCTCGAGCGGAGTCAGGAGCTCGACAGGTCCGTCGAAGTGGACGGAGTTATCCCCAAAGTGAATCGTGAACCCGTCAGCGGGCATGCTCACCCTGCCTTCAACGCGCCGCGCTCCACGAGGAGTTGAACGGCTTCGGGCACGTCCCTGCGGATGTCATCCTGTGATTCGGGATAGGCTTCGCACAGGAGGTTGATGATGTCTTCCACGCTGCGCACACCGTCACATAATTGCCAGATCAGTGTGGCGGTTGGGTTGCTGTAAATGACCAGACTGCGCGCGGGGTGGAGCAAAATAGTTTCCCCGTCGAGGGTCTCCATGTGGAATCCTTCGACGGGGACGGGGACGAAAGCCTGCATTTGGTCAGGGTTAGTTGAAATTGGGCGTGGAGAAGATTTGATCGTCGGTGCCCGTGCCGTCGTTGGGGTTGTCGAAACTCCAGGTGATGGTGATGGTGGAATTGAACCACAGGTCCGAGTACGTGATGGGCAGAGTGCCCAGCCCCGTGTTGTCGGTGGGGACGGTCCCGGTCATCGAGGTGGGGGAGTCGATCGCGGTCGGGTGGACGCCCTGGAACTCATCCAGCACGATGGAGTAGCGCATCAGGATTCCAGGCGTGGGCGGTGTGATCTGCACGGTGCTGTTGATGGTGATGGGGGGCTGTTCCACGTTGTTGTCGATCTGTGCATCCGCACCCGCCACCAGGGTGTGGACGATCTGCGAAGTCTGCGCGTGCGCGGGGAGCACGCCGAAATCCATGCCAGGCTTGGTCCACTTGCCGGGCAGATTGGCCAGGGCGCCTGCCCCGACGGCAGCAGCCAGGACCTTGATGGTATCGCGGCGGGACAATTTCTTGGTTTTCTGGTCAGTCATGGGCTTGGATATCCTCTTCGAATAATGAAGCGATTGTATCATGCAGGGCCATGGACGGGTAGGATTTCTCTCTGTTCAGTCTGGCCTGCTTCTGGTTAAATATCTGCATGTCCATCCACCTGCTCAATTGTTTCACCTGTAATGCGCGTGTCGGCGCGATGAAGACGGGGACGCTCTGCCTGCTGGTCGAAACAAATGCAGGGCCTGTGCTCGTGGATACAGGATTGGGATTGCTTGACTATTCCGCTCCCACCTGGTTCACTCAATTTTTTCGGCTCATCACCGAAATGCCGTTCCGTGCCGAAGAAGCGGCTTTTCATCGAGTACAAATGGTCGGCTATCCACCGGAGAAAATCCGCCACATCATTTTGACTCACATGCACTTCGACCATTGCGGCGGCCTGCCTGATTTTCCGCACGCCAGGGTCCACGTCCATCGGCGCGAATATGATGCATTCACGAGTCGCGGTTTCGATTGGAGGAACGCAGCGTATATTCCGCGTAATCTCGCACACCAGCCAGAGGTCACGCTGTACGACAGGGTGGACTCAAAGTGGTACGACTTCGATGCCATCCGCCTGCCATTTCAGCCCGAAATGTATTTCATCCCGCTCTTTGGCCATTCGCGCGGGCTGTGCGGCGTAGCCATCCAAACGGCCTCGGGTTGGTTGTTCCACGTCGCCGACGCGGGGGTGGACATCGAAAACAATCTTGCGCCCGATTGGTTGATCCGCCTGGCGCTTGGACCGCATTGGCCGCGCCTGCGCGCCTTTGCCAAATCCCATCCTGAAGTGACTCTGACCGCCAGCCACATGTACCCGGCTTTCTTTGCAGCGCATGTTTCCATCTCCTGAATCGTTCCGCGCCCGGCACTTGATACTCGGCCCGCTTGCGCTTATCATCGAATTCCCGCGCCATCCTGAGCCCCTCGCCTCATGGGAGAGGGCCAGGGTGAGGGTATACCATGACTCCTTATAGTTTGTATCTCCACATTCCCTTTTGCAAACACCGCTGCGCCTACTGCGACTTCAATACCTACGCAGGCCAGGACGATTCGATTCCCGCCTACGTCGACGCGCTAATCCGCGAAATTGACTACGTCGGTTCCCGACTCCCCAAGCCCGACTCCCAATTCCCGACCTCCCCATCCACCACCCACACCATCTTCTTCGGCGGCGGGACCCCCTCTCTGCTCTCTGGACCTCAATTTGCCTCCGTTATGGACGCCTTGCGCGCCGCCTTCTCCCTCACCGCCGACGCCGAGGTCAGCATCGAGGCCAACCCAGGCACGATCTCGCCCGAGAAACTAGACGCCATTCGCGCGGCGGGCATCAACCGCATCAGTTTCGGGGTGCAGTCGGCCAACACCGAAGAATTGCGCATGCTCGAACGTATCCACGATTTCTTCACGGTCATCGAAGCTGTCCACACTGCCCGCCAGGCTGGCTTCGACAACCTCAACCTTGACCTGATCTACGGCCTGCCCGAGCAGACCCTGCAAAGCTGGCAGACCACTGTCCAGCGCATCGTGGACTTGCACCCTGAGCACATCTCCGCCTACGCGCTGACCCTCGAATATGGCACGCCCTTTGGCCGTTGGTCTGCAAAGGGATTACTTCCCTTGCCCGACCCCGATCTGGCCGCCGAGATGTACGAGTGGGCGGACGACTATCTCGAAGCCAACGGGTATGTTCAATACGAAATTTCGAATTGGGCCATCGACCGTGAGCCAAGGATCATGGACCGTGAGATTCCATCTCTCGCGTGCCGCCATAACCTGCAATACTGGCGCTCGCTCCCGTATCTTGCCTTTGGCGCAGGCGCGCACGGATATGCGGCAGGTTATCGTTACTCCAACGCTTTGCGCATCAAAACCTACATCGACCGAATTACCCAATTACCAATTACCAATTACCCCTTTCCCCTCACTCCTGCCACCGTCAACTACCACCGCCAGACCGAGAGCGACGACATGGGAGAGTTCATGATGACGGGCCTGCGCCTGACCAAGGCGGGAATCGCGGAATCAGACTTCAGGTCCAGGTTCGGGCGTGGGTTGACGGAAACGTTTAGGGGGGAGATCGAGGACCTGGTCCACAAGGGCCTGATCGAATGGACGGATAACCGTCTGCATCTGACAAAGCGCGGACGGCTGTTGGGTAATCAAGTCTTCATGCAGTTCATTTCCTGACGTTCTGATCTTTCCCCACTTTCATCTTTCCTAACCGACTATCGCCTCCCAGATTGCGGGCGCCACATGTGTGAGATCGCTCATGCCTGCAGTGAACTTCCTCCGCACTTCGGGCCGACCGATGACCAGCCCAGGCACGGGCGCGTGCGTGTGCTTGCGCACGGAGAGATCTTCCATGTTGCCGTGATCGGAGGTGAGCAGGATCAGACCTTTGTTGAAATCCCAGCTTTCGAGCAGACCCGCCAGCACGCCGTCGAAGGTCTCCATTTGACGCACGGCCCAGGGCATATCCTGTTTGTGACCCGCATAATCGCTAGCCCAATATTCGAAGAAGGCAAAATCGTATTGCGCCGCCAGCGCGGACAGGCTCCCGCCTGCGGAGACTGGATCGAGTACAGTGGCTTCGGGATAGCCGAGCATATCGCGCCAGCCCTGGCCCGTAAAATCAGCCGAGAGGCCGCGGCCCGCGAAGAAGTCCGCTTCGGTGAAGAGCGGCAGTCCCGTGTTGGTGAGCGCCAGCGGAATGGACGAGTACAGCCGTTTGCCCGAGTCAATCCCGTCGAAGTAGCGCGGCGGATAGGCATTCAGCAGGGCGGAGGTTTTACCCGCCGCCTTCAGCCGCCCGAACAGCCCGCCATCCGCCAACGTGGCGGCGACCTCGGGATTGGGCTTGGGGCCGTAGTGATAGCCCAACTCGGCGGGGATGTTGCGGCCTGTCAGCAGCACAGCCTGTCCCGTGGCGGATTGCGGCGGACCTTTCACCCCCAGGCCTGCATCCAGCGCGAGTAGGGTGGCGCGGTCATTCTCATAGGGTGCGGAATCAGCCAACAGCCTGCGCCCATCGAGCAGGGCACGCAGGGTGGGCATGTCCGCGCGGGAGAAGGGGTTGGTCTCGGGGTCGTCCGCCCCCAGCCCAATGCCATCTAAAAATAGAAAGAGAACACGCATACCAATAATTTCCTTCCAAACCCTAAAGGTTTTCAAAACCTTTAGGGTTTTCTGTGTTGATACAGAAACCAGGCCGAGGGACGCGCTTCACGGTCGGCGCCGTCTCGTCGCCAGACGAGGGTCAGGGGCGGGCGGACCAACTCAAGGTCCGCCTCGCTCAGGCCGAAGCCTGCGCCCGAGGCCTGGAGAAATCCGTACATTAGCCAGAATCCGCCTGGGGCGAGGACGCGGTCCAGTTCGCGCAGATAGGCGGAGCGATCTTCCACGTTATGGAAGCAGCCGATGTCGAGCGCCAGGTCGAAGGGACCGTCGATGCCATCCAGGCGGGTCACGTCGCGGACGAGCAGTTCCGCCCTGACGTGTGCCGCGCGGACCTTTCTGCGGGCCAGGCCGACGGCGCGTGCTGCGAAGTCCACGCCCGTGACCGACCAGCCCGCCTGGGCCAGGGTGATGACATTGGTGCCCGTGCCGCAGCCCAGGTCGAGGGCACGGCCCGCGGGATGGCTGGCGATGAAGTCCAGCAGTTCAGGCGGACTGATGCCCGTATCCCAGGGCGGGCGGCCAAAATAGGAAAAGTTAAAGCCGAAGCGTTGGAGGAACTTCATGGGACGGCGTCGCGCACCCGCTGCGGGTCGAGATCGCCGATCTGCCGCCATCGTTCCACGCCCTGGGCGTCGAAGAAGATGAAGGTGGGCGTGAAGTCGAAGCCGTAGAAGCCCGTCAACTCGCGGCCGATGGGGTCCTGGATGTTGAGGCGGATGATGTGGATGCGATCCCCGAGTTCCGCTTCGAGCGCGTCCACCGTGGGGCGGATGGCCGTGCAGGACATGCAGTAGGGCGACTGGAATTCCAGCAGCACGGGTGTGCCCGCGCCGATCATGGCCTGTACCTTTTTCGCGTCGTCCATCAGGGGCGTCTGGCGCGGATGCAGGATGCTCCACGCCATCACCAGTCCGAGCGTGATGACGCCGAAGGCCAGGTAATCGTTCCATTTCGGTTTGCGTGTAAGCAGGACCAGGCCCGCCACGAGGATCAATCCCGCCGAGAGGATGAGAAAGGAATAGTGGTTGAAGAAGGCGCTCATGGGGGAGGGTGAATGACAGATGTAACGTTGGGAATGGTGACGGAGGACGTGACAGTGCTCTTTGACAATTCAGTGCGTTTCTTTTAGAATCACGCAACTGGTTTTATCCCATATAAGGAAGGGTTCTTTCAGATGAAAGAGTATACCACCGAGTTCCTCCGCAACGTTGCGCTTGTCTCGCACGGCGGGGCTGGCAAAACCATGCTGGCGGAGGCTTTTCTGCACGTGACGGGGGCGACCACCCGCCTCGGCAAGGTCGAGGATGGGACGACGGTTTCCGACTATGATGACGAGGAGACCCGTCGAAAACTTTCCATCTATTCCAGCGTGATCCCGGTGGAACACCGTGACCACAAGATCAACGTGATCGACGCGCCAGGCTACACCGATTTCGTGGGCGAGACCATCTCGGCCCTGAGTGTGGCAGATGGCGCGATTATTTTAGTGGACGCCGTCTCGGGCATCGAGGTCGGCACCGAACTGGCCTGGCGCTACGCCGACGAGTTCAACCTGCCGCGCTTCTTCGTCATCAACAAGATGGACCGCGACAACGCCGACTTCGACAAGACCTACGCCGCCGTGGACGAGTTCGTGCGCCTGCACGGCAAGCGCGCTCTCAAGGTGCACCTGCCCATCGGCCAGAAACAGTCCTTCAAGGGCGTGGTCGATATCATCGGCATGAAGTCCTACATGGGTGACGGCAAGACCATCTCCGAGATCCCCGCCGACCTGAAGGAAGCCGCCGACCAGGCGCATTTCGTGTTGGTGGAAGCCGCCGCCGAGGGCGAAGACGCCCTGATGGAAAAATATCTCGAGAACGGCTCCCTGACCGACGAGGAAATGGTGCGCGGTCTCGAGGATGTGGTCTATGCGGGGCAGTTCGTCCCCGTGTTCTGCGCGGCGGGCGCGCACGAGATCGGCGCCATTGCATTGCTGAACGACATCATCGACCTGATGCCCTCTCCGAAGAATGCCCCCAAGCGCGCCGCGCAGGGCAAGGACGGCGAGGAGAGCCTCCAGCCTGAGGACAACGCTCCGCTGGCCGCTTACGTGTGGAAGACCACCGCCGACCCGTTCGTCGGCAAGATGACCTACTTCCGCGTGTTCTCGGGCTCGGTCCAGGCGGACGGTCACTTCTGGAACCAGACCAAGTCTGCTGACGAGCGTGTCTCGGGCCTGCACTTCCAGCGCGGCAAGGAAGCCATCGCCTGCAAGACCCTGCATGCGGGTGACATCGGCGCCGTCTCCAAGCTGACGGTCACCGCCACGGGCGACACCTTCTGCGACAAGAATCATCCGCTTACGGTCGCTGCTCCGAAATTCCCCGCCGCCCTCTATCAGGTGGCCGTCTCTCCCAAGACCCAGGCGGATGCCGCCAAGATCACCCCGACCCTGACCCGTCTGTGCGAAGAGGATATGACCCTCTCCTGGCACAACGAGAAATCCACAGGCCAGACCATCCTGCAGGGTATGGGCGACCAGCACATCGACGTGGCCATCCATCGCGCGCAGACCAAGTTCCAGGTCGGTTTGACCACCATGGAGCCGAAGGTCCCGTACCGCGAAGGCATCACCCGCAAGGCCAGCGCCCAGTACCGTCACAAGAAGCAGACGGGCGGCTCGGGCCAGTTCGGCGAGGTTCACCTGCGCATCGAACCCTATCCCGATGGCGATTTCGAGTTCACCGACGAGTTGGTCGGCATGAACCTGTCCAAGTCGTACCTGGCGCCCATCGAAAAGGGCATCAAGGCCACGCTGGAACACGGCGCGTTCGCGGGCTACCCGATGAGCAACGTCAAGGTCATCGTGTACGACGGCAAGGAACACCCCGTCGACTCGAAGCCGGTGGCCTTCGAAATCGCGGGCCGCGAGGCCTTCAAACTGGCCGTCCAGGATGCGGGTCCCGTGCTCTTCGAGCCGATCATGAACGTGCATGTCTACGTCCCCGATGCCCACATGGGCGACGTGATGAGCGATATGAACACCCGCCGTGGACGTGTGCAGGGCACTGAGACCGAGCGCGGCACCACCACCGTCATCGCGCACGTGCCGCTGGCTGAAATGCTGCGCTACACCACGCAGATTCGCTCCATCACGGGTGGACGCGGTTACTTCACGATGGAATTCGATCACTACGAGACCGTTCCTTCGCACATTGCCGCCCCAATCATCGAGGCGCACAAGAAGGAAATGGAAGCCAAGAAGGAAGAGTAATCCCCCTTCGCCGAGTTCAAAGTCCCGAGGCCCTGCTTCGGGACTTTTCATTTTCCCCCTTTAGTTCCTCCTCCCCCCAAATCCCGTTCTTGGATTTTGGGGGGAAGGCGGGGGGCTAAAGAGGTAAAATAATCTCATGCCCAACGTACGACTTCCCACCCTGATGAAATATTACGTGAACAACCAGCGCGAGATCGTCGTGCCCGCCGCGAGCGTGGCCGAACTCCTGGAAAACCTCCTCGCGCAGTATCCCACCCTGCGTCCGCACCTGTTCGACGCGCAGGGCAACCTGCGCCGACATTTCAATATTTTTGTCAATGGCGCGAACATCCGCGACCTGAACGGCATGGACACGCCTCTCACCGACGGCGACAAAGTGATTCTGATGGCTTCTGCGGCTGGAGGATAAATGCTCCCTGAACTTTCCCACGAAGAGATTCTGCGTTACTCACGCCACCTGCTCATCCCCGAGGTCGGCCTGGAGGGTCAACGGAAGCTGAAGAACTCGTCGGTGCTGGTCATCGGCACGGGCGGACTTGGCTCGCCCGTGGCGCTCTATCTGGCGGCGGCGGGCGTGGGCCGCATCGGCCTGGTGGACTACGATGTGGTCGACGCGACCAACCTGCAGCGGCAGGTCATCCACGGCGCGTCCACGGTAGGCCAGCTCAAGGTCGAGAGCGCGCGCGCGAAGATGCTCGACCTCAACTCGGACATCCAGGTGGACGTCTACAATGAGCCGTTCACCTCCGCCAACGCCATGCGCATCGCGCGCGATTACGACGTGCTGATCGACGGCACCGACAATTTCCCGACCCGTTACCTCTCCAACGACGTGGCCGTCTTCCTCGGCAAGCCCAACGTGTACGGCTCGATCTTCCGCTTCGACGGGCAGGTCAGCGTCTTCGACGCCCGCCGCGGACCGTGCTACCGCTGCCTGTTCCCCGAACCGCCGCCGCCTGGGCTGGTCCCCACCTGCGCGGAGGGCGGGGTGCTGGGCGTCCTGCCTGGCACCATCGGCACGCTGCAGGCCACCGAGGCGCTCAAACTGCTGCTCGGGGTCGGCGACCCGCTGATCGGCAAGCTGCTGCTCTACAACGCGCTCGACATGTCCTTCGACTTCGTCACGCTCAAGAAGAATCCCAAATGCCGCGTGTGCGGACCGAACGCCGACATCCACGAGCTGATTGACTACGAGGAATTTTGCGGCGTACCAGGCCACGACCACGAGGACGGCTCAGCGGGCGCGGATTGGGACATCGAGGCCCCGAAGCTGGCCGCCGTCCTGTCCCTGGACCCCAGCCTGCTTCTGCTCGACGTGCGTGAACCCCACGAGTTACAGGTTTCCGCGCTACCCCGCGCCCTCAACATCCCGTTGGGACAACTCGCCTCGCGCCTCTCCGAACTGGACTCGGCCCGCGAGATGGTGGTCTTCTGCAAGGCGGGCACACGCTCGGCCCGCGCCCTCGAACTGCTGGTCAGCGCGGGCTTCAAGAAGGTCAAGAACCTGAAAGGCGGCATCAACGCCTGGGCCA
>CAZGFR010000010.1:36784-40264 GCA_964524485.1 uncultured Anaerolineaceae bacterium
GAGCCGTGGATCCAACCCTGGATGGATACGGAAGACCTGCTGCCTGGGCAGGACTTCGACCTGGAAATTTACAAGGCCCTGCGTGACTCGGACGCCATCCTGATCTGCCTGTCGCAGACCTCGGTGACCAAATCGGGTTATCTCAATAAGGAGATCCGCCGCGCGCTGGATGCCGCCGACGAAAAGCCCGAAGGCGCGATCTACATCATCCCGGTCAAGTTCGATGATTGTATTCCCTCGTTCGAGCGCCTGAAAAAATATCAATGGCTCGAATATTTTGCGCCTAACTCGCATGAGAAACTGCTCAAGTCCTTGCAGATGCGCGCGGAAGTATTGAAGATCGAAACTATTGCGACGCAGGCGGCTATTCCGACTCCGAAACCTGTTGCCGATGACAACCTGGACCTGTACCGCTTCATCGAGATTCCGCCGCAGCCGAACTCGAAAGTGGATTATCCGTTCTGGATTGGCAAATATCCCGTCACCAACGCGCAGTATGAGCGCTTCTTGAACGCGCCCGATTATGCCAGCCCTGTGTATTGGCTGGAATTCCCGAAATTCGATGAGAACTGTCAGCCGATGGGGGATTGGGGTAAAGCAGGCGTGGAATGGTTGCGCGAGGAATTGAAGAAGTCAAACTCCAGCGTGTTGTTTCCACGATATTGGAATGACCAGGATTTTGGAAAATCGAATCCTGACAACCCCGTGGTGGGAATTTCATGGTATGAAGCGAGTGCATACGCGGAGTGGCTGCTCCAGAATTGGGAGAAGTTGCCAGAATCCAGGGCCAACACAACCCTGAAACCCCAGTCCATACGCTTACCGCTGGAGACCGAATGGGTTATAGCGGCGGGCGGGCAAGAACCCAAGGGACGCTACCCCTGGGACGAAAAAAGCAAAACGACCAATTCGTTAAAAGAGATTCTGCGCCGTGCTACCGTACGCGATAGCGGAGTCAGGCATACCACCCCTGTAAATGCCCATCCTCTGGGAAAAAGCCCCTTTGGCGTGATGGACATGGCTGGGAATGTTTGGGAATGGCAGGCGAATTGTCACGAGCGAGGTCAGGACATCATGCAGTTGTGTGGAGGGGCATGGAACTTTAACGTCAGCAATGCCCGAGTTTCATTCGGCAATTATTGTCTCTCGGATGACTGGCTGAATGATATCGGGTTTCGAGTGTGCGCCTTCTCTAAGTAGTAGTGTTCTTGTTGTCTATTTTTGTATTCTGTTTTGCTGTTGTGTTTCCTATAAGGCATGTCGAATTTCACAGACATCGGAAGTCTCCAAGACTTCCAATGTCTTTTTATTTTGATAGTACAATACCCTCAGCCAAAGGAGAGTGAACATGTCGGGATTACCGGAATCGAAGGAATTGCGTGTCTTCAACAACATCCTGGGGGCGATGGGGAATACGCCGCTCGTCAAGCTGGAGCGGATCGGGCGGGACCTGCCCGTGCCCTTGTATGCCAAATTGGAATTCATGAACCCGGGCGGCTCGGTCAAGGACCGCGTGGGGGCCAACATCATCGAGCAGGCCGAGAAGCGCGGGGAACTTGTCCCAGGCGGGACGGTGGTCGAGGCGACCTCGGGCAACACGGGCGTGGGCCTGGCCATTGCGGCGGCGCTCAAGGGCTACAAGACCATCTTCGTCATGCCCGACAAGATGAGCAACGAGAAAATCCTGCTACTGCGCGCCTACGGGGCCAAGGTGGTCATCACACCCACGGCGGTCGCGCCCGAAGATCCGCGCTCGTATTATGAGGTGGCCAAGCGCTTTGCGCGCGAGACGCCCAACGCCATCCTCGCCAACCAGTACCACAATCCCGACAACCCGAAGACGCACGAGATGAGCACCGGCCCCGAGCTCTGGGACCAGACCCAGGGGCGGGTCACGGATGTGATCATCGGCATGGGCACGGGCGGCACCATCAGCGGGGTGGGGCGCTATCTCAAGTCGAAGAATCCCAACATCCAGATCGTGGGCGTGGACATCGAAGGCTCGATCCTGACCGAGATCTGGCAGAACAAAGGCAAAATTCCCACGGGCGCGTACCCCAAGACCTACAAGGTCGAAGGCATCGGCGAGGACTTCCTGCCCTCGGCCACGGATCTCTCGGTGGTGGACTGGATCGAGCGCGCGGGCGACCGCGAGTCCTTCCTGTGGGCGCGCCAATTGGTGCGGCAGGAGGGCATCTTCGCGGGCGGCTCCTCGGGCTCGGCCATTGCGGGCGCCATCAAGTATTGCCGCAGGCTGACAGCGGACCGCATCCCCGTGGTGATTCTGCCCGACTCGGGGTCACGCTACCTCTCCAAGTTCTACGACGACAAGTGGATGCGCGAGTTCGGATTCCTCTCGACCGAGTTCGGCGAGACGACCCTCGGCGACCTGCTGATCGCCAAGCCGAACAAGTCCATGTTCACCGCTGCGCTGGGCGACTCGATCCGCAAGGTGGTGTCGGTCATGCACCAGCACGGCATCTCGCAGATGCCCGTCGTCGGCGCGGATGGGGCGCTGGCGGGCCTGATCGAGGAAGTGGACCTGCTCAATCACATGCTCGAAAAGCATGAGCACACCAACGATGAGACCATCGACAGTCTGGTGCAGAATGCGGGCGCGGTCTTCCCGCCCGAGACGCCGCTGGAGGAGGCCATGCCTTCGCTGACGGCGGGCTACGCCCTGATCGTGGCCGAGCATAGCAAGCCGGTTGGCATCCTGACCAAGATCGACGTGCTCGATTACGTGGCTGGTAAGATTTAACCGTCGTTGCCTCATCGATAGGTAGATTTCATCCGCCGCAAGCAAGCAACCCTCGGCGGGAAAGGACAAAAATGAATATCGGTATTTTGGGAACGGGAATGGTCGGTCAGACCATCGGCACGCGCCTGATCGAACTCGGACATCACGTGATGCTGGGTTCGCGCCTGCCCAACAATGAAAAAGGCCGCGCCTGGGCTCGCGTGCACGGCAGCCAGGCCTCGCATGGGACCTTCGCTGAGGCCGCCAAGTTCGGTGAGATCCTCTTCAACTGCACCTCGGGTATGGGGACGCTTTCGGCGCTCGAATATCCGAGCACGGCCGACCTCAACCACAAGGTGCTGATCGACGTGGCCAATCCGCTCGACTTCTCGCGCGGCATGCCGCCCACGCTGACCGTCAGCAACACCGACTCGCTGGCCGAGCAGATCCAGCGCATGCATCCGCTGCTGCGCGTGGTCAAGGCGCTCAACACCATGAACGTGGACGTGATGGTGCATCCCGACCTCCTGCATGGCCCGCACGATGTGTTCATCTGCGGCAACGACGACCTCGCCAAGAACACCGTCACCGAGATCCTGACTGACTGGTTCGGCTGGAAGTCGGTCATCGACCTGGGCGACATCTCCAACGCGCGCGGCATGGAGATGATCCTGCCGTTGTGGATCTCCCTGCAGAGGAAAATGGGCACGCCCCATTTCAACTTCAAGATCGTCAAATAA
>CAZGFR010000010.1:40364-57405 GCA_964524485.1 uncultured Anaerolineaceae bacterium
ATTTGAGATTACAATCGACCCGAGTCGTGGAGGCTTATGAAACCGTCTTTGCTGCGCGCCCGCTACTGGCGCATCGTCGCCTTCTTTGCCTGGGTCACCCTGGGCTTCATCTTTTGGGAACTCCTCCTGCCGCGGGTCTTCCTGGGCGGCCTCACCCGCCGCACCCGTTCGAAGCGCATGCAGCAGACCGCGGCCCGTTTCCGCGCGCTGGCCATCCGCATGGGCGGTGTGATGATCAAGGTGGGACAGTTCCTTTCCTCGCGGCTGGACGTCCTGCCGCCTGAGATCACCGATGAGCTGGCGGGCTTGCAGGATGAGGTCCCCGCGGAGGATTTCGCCGCCATCCGCGCCAAAGCGGAATCCGAGCTTGGGTCCCGCCTGGACCTGAAGTTTGCCGCCTTCGACGAGACGCCCCTGGCGGCTGCCTCCCTCGGACAGGTCCATCGCGCGCGCCTGCTTCCACGGGATGCCGAGCAGGCAGGCTTCGAGAGCGTGGTGGTCAAGATCCAGCGTCCGCACATCGAGCAGTTGGTGGAAGTGGACCTCTCCGCCCTGCGGCGGGTCGGCGGCTGGCTGGAGAAGTATCGTCCCATCCGTGAGCGCGCCGACGTGCGCGCCCTGATCGAGGAATTTGCCGCCACCGTCCGCGAGGAGATCGACTACCTGGCCGAGGGCCGCAACGCCGAGACCTTCGCCGCCAACTTCCAGGATGACGAGAACGTCCACGTGCCGCGCGTGGTGTGGAGTCACTGCACGGGACGGGTGCTCACGCTCGAAGATGTCTTCGCCATCAAGATCACCGATTACGATGCCATCACCGCCGCGGGCATCGACCGCGATGAGGTGGCCGTCCGCCTGTTGGATACCTACCTCAAGCAAATCTTCGAGGACGGCTTCTTCCACGCCGACCCGCACCCGGGCAACTTATTCGTCACCCCGCTGGAGGAGGATGCCGACGGCCAGGTCCGCTGGAAGCTGACCTTCGTGGATTTTGGCATGGTCGGCCGCATGCCCGAGCATCTGCGCGAGGGATTACGCGAGTTGATCATCGCCGTCGGCACACGCGACGCGGCCCGCACGGTCAAGGCCTATAAGCTGCTGGATGTGCTGCTGCCGACCGCCGACCTGAGCCTGATCGAGCGCGCCGAGGCTCAACTCTTCGACCGCTTCTGGGGCATGAGCATGAACGAACTGCGCTCGATCAACCACGCCGAAATGATGCAGTTCGCCATGCAATTCCGCGAACTAATGTACAACATGCCCTTCCAACTGCCCGAGAATTTATTGCTGCTCGGGCGGACGGTGGCGATTCTCTCGGGGATGTGCACGGGCCTCAACCCCAACTTCAACCTGTGGGAACAGATCGGACCTTACGCTGGCAAGCTGGTCTCCGATGAAAAGGAAGGCAGTTCGATCTTCGACACCGTCCTCGACGAGGCGGGGAATCTGTTCAAGCTGCTGCTGGCCCTGCCTGGGCGAACCGACCGCGTGCTGACCCTGGTCGAGCGCGGCGAGTTGAACGTGCAGATGCCGCTGGTCAACCGTCAGATCGCATACGTCGAGCGGGCGGTCAACCGCCTGACGGGCGTGCTGGTCTTCGTCGGCTTGCTGCTGGCAGGAGCCATCGTCCTGCCGTCGAATGAGACACTGGCCTATATTCTGATGGGTGCATCGGGTGTGGCGTTGGTCTATACCCTCTTTTTCATCCGCCGCAGAAGGATTTTGTAAACTCCCTGGCAGAGCCGTGTGCTCTTCATGGCATAGTCGAAGGGCAGGGATAAATGGAAATTTACATTCATGCGTTTCGACTGCGCTCAACGCGAAATTAATAGCAAACCGCCCCGTCAACTTGACGGGGCGGTGGTCTTCTACGCGGTCTTCTTCTTTTCTTCCACGTGTTCGAGCGCGGCGTCGATCATGCTGCGGAAGGCCAGCAGCATCTCCTTGCGGGCGGCGCGGCGATGCTCCTTGAAACCAGGCGGCAGCATCGTTTCGAAACTCTTGCGGATCTCTTCGCGGGCCGCGCGCATATGCTCGCGCGCTTCGGACGGAATTTGCTCTTCATGCGACTTGCGGGTGCGGGACGTTTTTTCAGCCATAAGAGTCTCCTTACTTATTTCTGATTATAGCGCAGCGCCGTCCAGACTGCAAACGGACGAGTTTCCGCCATTTGGGGTGTAACTTAGAACATATTTTCGTGTTACTGTTTTCAACGAGATCGGTGCGCACCGATCCTTTATCAAAACGGAGGCAGAAATGGATTTTAGCAATATCAACTGGTTGGCTGTTCTCGTATGCGTTGTGGTCAGCATGGTCAGCGGCTCGATCTGGTACAACCCCAAGACCTTCTTCGACATCTGGTGGAGGGGTATCGGCAAACCCGAAGGCGAGCGGCCTGGGACCGAGAACATGGGCCTGACCTGGGGCCTGACGATCCTCTCGTCCTTTGTGCAGGCTGTGTTCATGGCGCTGATGGTCAATGCCATGGGAAGCATGAGCGGCGGCGCCACCCTGGTCTCGGGTGCGACGACGGGCCTCCTGCTCTGGCTGGGATTCATCGCCCCGACCTACCTGGTCAACAAACTCTTTGCGGGCCACGGCTTCAAAGTCTGGGCCATCGAGGTCGGCAACCACTTAGTCAACTTCGTGCTCTTTGGCGCCATCCTGGGCGCATGGCGCTAAGTCTCAACGCAAAGTAAAATAAGCGGACGGCGTAAGCCGTCCGCTTATTTGTTGAGGAGAGAGTATGACCTTACATATCCGCTTTTACCGCGCCGACGATTTCGAAACCGTCACGCGCCTGTGGCGCCGTGCCCGCGAAGTCGCCGTGCCCGAATTGACCGCGCGCATGGGATATTCCTTCGCGATGGACCAGGCCCATTTCGCCGAGCACATCGTTGCGGCCTGCGACCTGTGGGTGGTCGAGAAGGACAGTGTCATCGCGGCCTTTATGGGCATCAAGAACGACTTCATCGATTACCTCTACGTCGATCCCGATTACCATCGTCAGGGCATCGGCCGGTTTCTGCTCGAGCACGCCCGCGACCTCTCGCACGACCATTTGTGGCTGTACACGCACGTCGCCAACTCCATTGCGCGCGCCTTCTACGAGAAGAACGGTTTCATCGCCAGGAAGTTTGGCGTCAGCCCCGCGCCCGAGAACGAACCCGATGTCGAGTATCACTGGTATCGCCCCGAGTGAGCATGCGCCCCACCTACGTTAAAGTCAACCTGAGTCAGCTTCAACGCAACCTGGAAGCCATCCGCGCGCACGTCGCGCCCGCCAAGGTGCTGGCGGTGGTCAAGGCCAATGCCTACGGCCACGGCGTCGATGGCGTGGCGCCCTTCCTCGAACCGTTCGCCGACTATCTTGGCGTGGCCCTGGTGGAGGAGGGCATTCACCTGCGCGAGCTGGGGATCAAGAAACCGATCCTGGTGATGGGCGGGACTCTGGCCGAGCAGCTGCCGGCCTTCCTCGAACATGACCTGACCCTCACCGCTTCTTCTCTGGACCTGTTGCGGGCTGCCGAGCAATTGGCCGAATCCACAGGGACGCGTCTGCGCGCCCACCTGAAGATCGACACCGGCATGGAACGTGTCGGTGTGCGTGACACGGACGCGCAGCCTTTCATCGAGGAATCGCTTGCGTGTAGGCATGTAGAAATAGAAGGGATTTATAGCCACCTGGCAAATTCGGAAGTCCCTGAAGCAGAGTCTGGTCCGCTCCAGCCGCCGTCTCTGTCGGTGGTATCTGCTCGTTTGCAGTTGGAGCGTTTCCTGGATGTGCTGGCGCTGTATGACAAGTTCGGCGCGCCGACGCCTGCCCTGCGCCATCTGTGCAACTCGGGAGGAATATTGCAACTGCCCGAGGGTCACTTCGACATGGTGCGGCCTGGCATCATGCTCTATGGCTACTACCCTGGCGAGGATGTCCAACGCACGGTGGAGATCAAACCCGCATTAACCTGGCACTCGCGGGTGGTCTATTCCAAGATCACACCGCCCGGGCGGCCGGTTAGTTATGGGTCGTTGTGGCAGGCCGAGGTCCCGACCCGCATTGTCACCGTCCCGTGCGGTTACGACGATGGCTACTTCCGCAACATGACCAATCGGGCGCGGGTCGTCATCGGCGGCAAGAGCTATCCACAGGTCGGGCGCATCTGCATGGACCAGTTCATGGTCGATGTCGGTGAAGACGATGTGCGAGTCGGCGACGAGGTCGTCCTGCTCGGGCAGGGCATCTCGGCTGATGACTTCGCGGTCTGGGCGAATACCAACAATTACGAGCCGCTGACCAATATCAGCGCGCGCGTGCCGCGTGTGTTCGTGACCGAGTAGAGTACAATAGGCGGGCGATTTCCAAGTTGAGGTGAATTTTGAAGCGACTGACGAAAGACTATCTGATCCTGGCGCTGGTGGTGGCGGTGATCGTCTCGCTCGACCAGTGGACCAAGTGGCTGGTGCGTACGAACATTCCCTTTACCGGTGCGTGGCTGCCCGCGGGCATGGAATGGTTGATGCCGTATGCGCGTATTGTGCATTGGTATAACAGCGGCGCGGCCTTCGGCATGTTCCAGCAGGGCGGCGGCGTGTTTGCAGTCCTGGCTGTGATCGTGGTGATCGCCATCATCTATTATTTTCCGCGTGTGGAGGAAGACGACTGGCCGCTGCGCCTGGCGATGGGCATGCAACTGGCGGGTGCGCTCGGCAACCTGATCGACCGCCTGACCCTGGGCGGCAAGGTGACCGATTTCATTTCGGTGATGACCTTTCCCGTGTTCAACGTGGCCGACTCCAGCATCACGCTGGGGGTGGCGGTGTTGATCCTGGGCGTGTGGTGGAAGGAACGCCACGAGAAGAAGGTCGAGACGCAGGCAGAATCCCAGGCGGATTCCCAACCTGCGGAAGCGCAGGTGGGTGAACCCCGTGAGTGACCAGATCCTGGTCTTTTGGTTCGAGAAGGACGCGGCCGAGCGGCTCGACAAGTTCCTGGTCGGCTGCCTGCCCGATTTTTCGCGCGCGCGCCTGCAGGGGCTGATCGCCGACGGCTTCGTGCGCGTGGACGGCGTCCCCGCCAAAAAGTCGGGACAGATGATCGAGGCGGGCACCCAGGTGGAGGTGCGCATCCCGCCGCCCGAACCGACAGGGCTGATCGCCGAGGAGATTCCGCTCGATATCGTCTTTGAGAACGATGACCTGCTGGTGGTCAACAAACCCGCAGGCATGGTCGTCCACCCTGCTGCGGGACACAGTTCGGGCACGCTGGTCAACGCCGTGCTGGGATACGATCCCGAATTCGGCGAGATCAGCGGCGAGGAACGCCCGGGCGTGGTCCACCGCCTCGACAAGGAAACCTCGGGCCTGATCGTGATGGCCAAGAACGACGCCGCTCACCGCTGGCTGCAGGACCAGTTCCGCCTGCGCAAGGTGGAGAAGGCCTATCTGGCGCTGGTGGACGGCGCTCCGCCCACGCCGACGGGCCGCGTGGAGGCCGCCATCGGCCGCGACCCGAGTCACCGCAAGAAGATGGCTATCCTGCCGCCTGGAAAGGGCCGCGAAGCCATCAGCGAATACAAGACACTCGAGTCATTCCAGTCTCACACGCTGCTGGAGTTCCATCCGTTGACGGGGCGCACGCATCAGATCCGCCTGCATTGCGCGTTTCTGGAATGTCCCATCGTGGGCGATAAAGTGTACGGCCGCAAGAGTCAATCCGTCCAATTGGACCGTCACTTTTTGCACGCCGCCCGTTTGAAGATCACCCTGCCTGGCGAGAAGAAACCCCGTCAGTTCGAGGCGCCGTTGCCTGGGGATTTGGAAGCGGTGCTGGTGGCGTTGCGCAACAAGTAACAACGCCTTTGCGTTTTGAATCGAAAGGAATCCCATGGAAACCATTGACCTGCGTTCGGATACCGTCACCCAGCCCACGCCCGAGATGCGGGAGGCGATGGCCAAAGCTCAGGTAGGGGATGATGTGTACGAGGATGATCCCACTGTCAATAAATTACAGGAGATGGCGGCAGCCCTGCTCGGCAAGGAAGCCGCGCTCTTCGTTCCCTCTGGGACAATGGGAAACCTGCTGGCGCTGCTGACCCACTGTCAGCGTGGGGATGAAGCCATTGTCGGCGACCAGTCGCACATCTATCTCAACGAAGCGGGTGGGATGTCGGCGCTGGGTGGGATTCATCCGCACCCGGTCAAGAATCAGGCCGACGGCACGCTGGCCCTGGACGATATCCGCGCCTCGATCCAGAGCGAGGATGTGCATCACACCATCACGCGCCTGGTCTGTATCGAGAACACGCAGAACATCTGCGGCGGCATCCCGTTGGGCGTGGAGTACACCCGTCAGGTGGGGGAGTTGGTGCACGCGAATGGCCTGGCATTGCATATCGACGGAGCGCGCCTGTTCAACGCGGCGGTGGCGCAAAACGTCTCGGCGAAGGAGTTGGCCGCGCCCGCAGACTCGGTCATGTTCTGCCTGAGCAAGGGACTGGCCGCGCCCATCGGGTCCATGCTGGTGGGATCGGTGAAGTTTGTCAAGCGCGCGCGGCACCTGCGCAAGATGCTGGGCGGCGGGATGCGTCAGGTGGGGATCGTCGCGGCAGCAGGGATCCTCTCGCTCGAGTCGATGATCGAACGCCTGGATGAAGATCATGCCCGGGCGCGGAGGCTGGCCGAGGGTCTGAGCCAGGTCAAGGGCATCGTCGTCGACAAGGGGTCGCCGTACACCAACATGGTGTACTTCGACCTGACGAAGGATGCCCCGCTGAACGCCGAGCAGATCATGTACAAACTCAAGGACCGTGGCATCCTGGTTGGCCCTGAGACCTATACCCGCTTCCGCCTGGTGACGCATGTCTGGATCGATGACGCGGCCGTGGACCGTACCGTACAGGCCTTTGCAGATGTGTTGAAAGCATAAACAAAAGCCGCCGCTTCGAAGAGCGGCGGCTTTTTTGATTCGAGAAATCAGGAGATCAATTTATCCCAATGACTGGCGGCGGGCTCGATCTGGTTGCGGCCGCGATCCTTGGCGATATACAGACGGCGGTCGGCCAGGTCCACCAGTTTCATGGTTTCGTCGGCTTCGTCGGGGAATTGGGCGATGCCCTGGCTGAGGGTGGGGGCGGGGATGTTCTTCCGCATGGATTTGATCTTGAGCGTGGCCATGCTCTCGTGGATGCGCTGCGCCACCTTCTGGGCCTGCTTGCCGCTTGCGCCTGACAGCGCAATGACGAACTCCTCGCCGCCCCAGCGTCCGACGACGTCTGTGTGCTTGATGTGACGACGGATCGTCTTGCACAGCGCGGTCAAGATCTCGTCGCCCGCCAGGTGGCCGTACGTGTCATTGTACTGTTTGAAATAATCCACATCGAGCATGATCAGGCTGAGGGGGCGGTTCTTGAAGCGCGCTTCTTCAGTGTGTTTTTTCAGCAGACTCAGGAAATATCCGTGGTTGTACACGCCCGTCAGGCTGTCGAGATGGGACTGCTTCTCCACCTCTGCATGATGGAAGGTATTGTCGAGCGCCAGGGCGGCGTGCCTGGCCAGGTTGCGCATCAGCTCCAGGTCGTTGTAGTTGAAGGCGTTTGGACGGTACGACGCAAATGCCATGACACCCTGCACATGGACGCCGTCAATCGGGACACCCATCCACGAGAGGCTGGTCCTTCCATTGCCGACGATGACCAGCTCTACACCTGTCAGGTCGATGTTACGGCGCAGGTCGGGCAGGAATAGCTCCTTCTTGTTGCGGATGACCCAGCCCGAGAGTGTGCCATCCATCTTGGTCCGCACGTTGTCGTAATATTCGCCGTCATCGTAGAGCAGGCTTAGGCGGATCTCATCCCCCTCGGCCAGCCCGAAGAAATAACTGTCGGCGGGCAGCGCGTTCGGAATGGTGGCGCTCAGCAGGTTGAGGACCTGTTCCGTTTCAAGCGAGGACGAGATCTTGCGGCTGAAATCGTTGACGATGCGAAGGCGGCTGATGTTGCGGGTGGTGAGGGTCTTGAACTGGTGGATGGCCTCGTTCACGACGGCAGCGACCAGCGTCGCACCCAACAGTCGTGCCCAATTGTCGAATTCAGTGAGGAGTTGCAAATTGCGCAGGACCAATACAACAGTGACGCCGCCCAGAATGAGGCTGGCAGGCTTTCGATCCGCGATGATCGAGGCTGTGGTGCACAACAGGATCATCAACCCGCCGATGAAATTGTCCATGCCTTTGGGAAGGAACCAGATGATCAGCGCCGCGCCCGCCACCTCGACAAACGCAAAGGCCCACACATGGATGGGACGCAGTTGCGGAGATGGGATCAGGATGAAGTGGAAGTGGGTCAGGAATAGGATATTGGCGATCGCATAAAAGATCAGGGCAAGGTGGTTTAGGTCTCCTAATTTGAGGCTTAGCCCTGTAAGTAGCATGACCACCAGCAGGAAGATACTGGCCAGACCAGAGGGGATGACGGGGACCAGTTGCTCCTTCGGGGTGAACCCCAGCGCGTCCAGGCGTTCTTTGAGGATTCTATTGGTCATGGAGGAAATCCGCTCCTCCCTCCAGCACCAATTTCTCGAAGGCGTTTACGATGTCGGGATCAAAGAGGATGCTGGCCTCTTCCTTGAGGTAGGCGATGGCTTCCAGCGCGGAGATCTTTTGGCGGTAAGGACGGTTGCTCGTCAGGGCGTCGAAGGCGTCCACCACGGCAAAGACGCGCGCCAGGATCGGGATGTCGCCGCCCTGCAAACCGACCGGGTACCCCGTGCCGTTCCAGCGCTCCTGGTGGTAGCGGATGACGGGCAGGGTCTCCTGCAGGAAGGGAATCCCCTCGACGATGCGCGCGCCGATATCGGGATGCAGGCGCATGCTGGTCCATTCGGCCTCGTTCAGCGGACCTGGCTTGTGCAGGATGGTGTCGCTGATGCCGATCTTGCCGATGTCATGCAGAAGCGAGCCGCGCTCCAGGGCTTTCAACTGCGCGGCGGGCAGGCTAATGGATTCTCCCAGCCGCACTGCCAACTGGCTGACGCGTGAACTGTGTCCCTCGGTCTCACGGTCGCGGGCATCCAGCGCGGACATGAGCGCGGCCAGCGTGCGGTCGTAGGCTAGTTCCAGCTCGCGGTAGGCGGCCTCGATCTCCTGGGCTTGCCGCCGCGACTCGACCAGCAGGATGGCGCGTTCCAGCGCGAGGGCGGCCTGGTTGGCGAGGGTCTGCAAGTCGGCGGGGCTGCCCGATTTATATCCGCGCGTCTCGTGGACCGTCAGCCAGAGCACGCCGTATTTGCGCATCGGCGTCTGGATGGGCAGGCACACGCGCGAGAAGTTCTGGTCAATGGACTGGTAGATGACCCGTCCCGTTTTCATTACCTTTTCGATCATGTCCATGGGGTGGTCGGGATTGGTATGCACGCCATTCGAGTCCACCTCGAGTTCGGCCTCCACCTGATGGTCGGGACGGAACAGCACGATGCCCGTGACCGCCGCCTCAGCCAGGCGGTGGGCCATCTCGGCGATATGCCGCGCCGCGTCGCTCAATTCCTCGGACTGGATGATCTGGTAGCTCAACTCATAGAGCAGGCGGGTGGTCCGCAGAGTGGCGCGCAATTCCTGTTGCAGCCAGACGCTTTCGATGGCGGCGGCTGCCTCCGAAGCCAGCAGGTTGGCCAGGGCTTCGTCGTTCTCGGTGAAGAAGACCTCACCCTGTTTGCCGAAGGCCAGGATCGAGCCAATGTTCAGGCGGTGCAGGCGGATGGGCACCACCAGCAGGCTGCGCAGTCCGTTGTGGTCGAGGTCGATGCGCGATTTTCCAGAATATTTGCGGATGTCACGTACGCGGAAGGGCTGCATGGCGTTGATGCTGGCCCGCAGGAGCGAGTCGCGGCTGGGGTCGTTCTCCAGCGATTCGAGCAGGCGCGGCGCCTGACCTGAGTAGGCCTTCTGGGTCTGGGTGCCCTCGCGGTCGAACAACAGCGACACATAGGTGAAGCGCGCCTCCAGCGTCTGGCGGGCGATGGTGGCAATCTCCTGGACCGTGGCTTCGGGGTCCACCATGGTGGAAAGCGAGATGCCCGCCTGGATCAATTCCATCAGGCGGTGCTGGTAGCTCGAGCGCTCCCAGGCGCGGACCAACTCCATGCACATCGTCTCGGCCAGCGACACGTCACCGCTGGTGAAGGCATTGGGCTGGTCGTTCTCGATCTCGATCATGCCCTTGATGTGGCCTGTGTAGATGAGCGGGACCACGATGCAGGATCGGGCGGAATTCTCGCCCGTGGAGAGGTAATCGGGATCCAGGCTGGTATCGCTGACCACCTGGGTCTTGCGGGCGCGGGTGGCTCGCCCGAGCACGCCCTGGGTGATGTTCTGACGGTAACCTGCGGGGGCGCGGTGCATCATCCGCCCTGCGGTGGCCAACACCACGTACTCCCGTCGTTCGGGTTCGTGCAGATATAGACAAATGAAACTGCTGGGGATGGCTCGTTCGAGCGTGTTGAGGGTCAGCTGGGCCGCCACGGGCTGGTCGAGCTGGGCTTCGAGTTGTTGGCTGAGTTCGGCCAGCAGGTTCAACTGCTCGGCGCGGCGCTTCTCGGCCGACAGTTGACGGGACAGGGCGTTGATCTGGTCGGCCTGGGACTCCAGCCGCGCGTGCAGTCCCTCGCGGGTCAGCGAGAAGGGTTTGAGGTAGCGGGCCACGCGACGGTTCCAGGAGGTGTCCTTCATGCCGGGCGCCCCGCCCAGCGCAGATTCACGCATCAGGCCATTGATGGTCATGGACACGATCGCCACCCCGTAGGCCACCAGGAAGGTGGCCAGGTTGAACAACACGAAACTGGCCTCGCGGGTCAGCAGCCTGCTCGGATCCACGCCCACGGAGTTGAGGGACTGGTCGACCACATCCAGCAGGATGGCGACGAACCCGATGGCGATGCACAGCACGATGCTGGCGAGCAGGATCAGGCGCCGCCCCAGCACATCGTCTTCGGGCAGGACGAAGTCAGCCCACGGGATGGAAGGCCCCGCCAGCAGGATGAGGATCAGCATGACGGCGGGCAGCACGCACGGGATGCTGGGGATGCTGGCGAAGATCAGGATCCACAAGATCCACGGGACGGTCAGCGATTTTTCGAACAGCCCGTTCGCGCGCGGATTAGGCTGGAAGAAGGTCAAACCTGCCAGCAGGGAAGACCCAAGGAAGGTCCAGGCCAGGATCAATCGAAACGGCGCATACACTCCGTAGACCAGGTTACCGGAGATGGTCTGGTTCATGAAGAGCAGGATGCCGATGGCCGCGTTGGTCACCAGGATCGAACCGACCATGGCGTTCTTCTCGAATCGGCCGTTGTCCCCGCGATAGGCCAGGGTCATCAAATGGGCGGCCACCACGCCCGAGAGCAGCAGTGCCTCGACGTATAGCCCCGTCCGCAGATACAGCCAGGTGAGCAGGCTCAGCATGGCAATGCTCAACAGCAACAGCATCCCGCGTGGACGCGGGCGGGCGGGGATGAACAGCGCCAGGGAATTGGCCAGCGCCGACAAAATAAAAAGCACCCCCAGGCTGATCACCGAGAAAGCCGAGAGGCTTTCCAGGAGGGCCTGCACGCGCACGGGGATCAGGAGAATGCTCTCCCCCGCCAGCCACAAGATCCCGGCGGCCAGAACGCTAAGTGTAAAGAAGGATCTCTGCCTCATTTCACAACAGCACTAGGATAGCATAAGAGCTGCTTTTTTACTACCTTTCCCACTTGACAATCCTGTGTGGTACAATTCGTCCCCGGGCGTAGTACCCTTCGCCCGCAAAATTCATTTCGAAAGGGCTTAAATCCCATGAAAGTATTGCTTGTCAAGGACGTGTACAAACTCGGCCGCGCCGGCGAGGTCAAGAAAGTGGCCGACGGCTTCGGCCGCAACTTCCTGCTCCCGCAGGGCCTGGCCGTGCTGGCCACCCCCGGCGCCATGAAGCAGGCCGAGCGCATCAAGTCCCAGGCTGAGATTCGCCGCGCCGAACTCAACAGCGAGCTCAAGGGCCTGGCGGATCAGATCAACGGTGTGGTGCTGACCTTTGCCGCCAAGGCTGGCGAGACTGGTAAACTGTACGGCTCCATCACCACCGCCGACGTGGCTGCCGCCCTCCAGGAGAAGGTCCGCTTCGAGGTCAAGCGCCAGCAGGTCGACATGCAGCCCATCCGCGAACTGGGCGAATTCGCCGCCTACGTCCGCCTGACGATGGACCTGATGCCTGAGATCAAGATCATCGTCCACCGCGAGGGTGAATCGGCTGACGGCGCTCCCGCCGAGGAGAAATCCAAGCGCAAGGGCAAGAAGGCTGAAGAGGCCGCCCCCGCTGAACCTGCCGCCGAGTCCACCGAAGCCGCAGAGGCCTAACCCCTAGCGCGTCCACATCACCGGTTCAGCCCAACACGGGGGACCGGTGATGTTTTATTACCCCCGCATCCATGCCAGAATCCATCGGCCAGCGACTCAAACTTGCCCGTCAGGCGCGCCGCCTCTCCATCGAGCAGGCGGCCGAGGCCACGCGCATCCGTCCGCACTACCTCCAGGCGCTGGAGGCGGACGATTATTCCGTGATGCCGTCGGCGGCGCAGGCGCGCGGATTTTTGCGCAACTACGCCGATTTTCTGAACCTGGATTTGCAAGCCATCCTGACCGAGTTGCAGGCGGCCCAGCCCGCCGAACCCGTCAGCGGACCGCTGCCCCAAGTGGACCTGGCTCCGCCCGCGCCGGAAGCGGCTGCCAATCCGCCCGCTGCCGAGGAGCCCGCCAAACGTCCCTTCTGGCGCGCCTGGCTGGACCGCGCCCGCAAACCCGAACCCACGCCCGAGCCGATCTCCGCGGAGCCGCCTGCCGCGCCCGAGGTGGTGGTTCCCGTCATCGCGGTAGAGTCTCAGCCCGAGCTGCCGACCGTCGATTTGCCTGCCATTGTAGAAGACACGCCCGCCATCCTCGAGCCGCCCTCCAAGCCGCGTGGACGCAAGAAGAAGGCCGAGGACGTCCCTGCCGTGCCCGAACCGCCCACGCGCAAACGCCGCTCCACGAAAAAGGTGGACGAGGTGCCTGCCGTGCAGGAACCCGCCACCCGCGTACGCCGAAAAAAAAAGCCTGAATCCGAGCCAGCCGAAGCGCCCGTCGAGTCGCCCGCGGAGTTGACTCCACCCGAGCCGATGGTCGTTGCGCCCCAGCCCGAGGCGGAGATTCCGCCCGAAGCGGGGGAGCCGACCGAGGTCCAGATCGTGGGGGCCGAGCCCAGCCTGTTGACGCGGGTTGGCGGCGCGTTCAAGTCGATTTTCAATTTTCGTGTAGGGAAAACAGCGTCGAAGGAAGAGTCTCCCGCGCCCGTTGCCGAGGTCCAGTCGACCGAGACGTTGGGCCAGGTGGATGTTCTTCCGCCGCGCCCTGTTCCCGCCGAGCCTGCCGTCACGCCCGAGGAGATCTTCGCCGAGATCGGTGAAAACCTCCGCAAGCGCCGCGAACTGCTCAGCCTAACGCTCGAAGAGATCGAGCGTCACACGCGCGTGCGGGCGGTCTTTGCGAAGGCGCTGGAGGAGGGCAATTTTGACCAACTGCCGTCCACCGTGCAGACGCGCGGCATGTTGACCACCTACGCCACCTTCCTCGACCTCGACACCGATGTTCTGTTGTTGCGCTATGCCGACGCCTTGCAGGCCAGGCATCGTGAGCGTTTTCCCGAGAAGGCTGGCGGCGAGCGCGCGCCCAAAGTCCGCTCGACCCTGCCCTCTCTGCGCAGTTTCATGGCGGGCGACCTGTTCTTCGGGTTGGCCATCGTGGTGATGTTGGTGGTGATGGCGGTCTGGGGCCTGGTCCAGGTCTTCAATCAGCGCGCCGCACAAGTAGCCCTGCCGACCGTACCGTCTATTTCGGAGGCGCTGGCAGGCACGCCCCTGCCGACCGTGGCGCAGGAAGTGACCCTGATCCCCGCCGTGGACACCCCTTTTGCGCTGGCCGAGACGGCCACACCCGATGGCACCACGCCCGAGGTTCCCACCCAAAACCCGAACGTCAACGTGGCCCTGAACATCGTCATCACCGAGCGCACTTTCATGCGCGTGCTGGTGGATGGGCAGGAGGTCTTCAACGGACGCGTGGTGCCGGGCACGGCCTATCCCTTCGAGGGCTCGGTCAGCGTGCAGGTGTTGACGGGCAACGGCGCAGCCCTGCGCGTGACGTACAACGGCCGCGACATGGGTCTGCTCGGGAACTTTGGCGAGGTGGTGGATTACATCTACACCGCCGAGGGAATTTTGACGCCCACGCCGCCCGCCCCGCCGACGGCGACCGCCACCCCCAAGGAATCGCCCACACCCTCGCCGACCCCGTCTCCTACGCGGACGCCCACCCCTGAACCCACGTCCACCCCGCAGGGATAATTCCCTGCCGTGGAGCGAACCCTTTATAGGAAAATCAACTTGTCGAAACGAACCTTTCATCTTGTATCTTTAGGCTGCGCCAAAAATACCGTTGACTCCGACTCGATGGCGCAATTGCTCATGAACGACGGCTATCGCATGGTCGAGACGCCCGAGCGCGCCAGCGTGCTGATCGTCAACACCTGCGGCTTCATCGGTCCCGCCAAGCAGGAATCGCTGGACGTCCTGCGCGAACTGGCCGAGTCCAAGCGCGAAGACCAGGTGCTGATCGCGGCGGGCTGCCTCACCCAGCGTTACGGCGCGGAGGTGGCGCAGAAAGTCCCCGGCGTGGACGGGGTGCTGGGCACCCGTCGCTGGATGGACATCGTCCAGGTGGTGCGCGAACTGCGCAAGGGTCCGCACCCTGAGCCGCTGTATCACCTGCCCGAGGCGCCCACCGTCGGCGCGGACGAGGGCGGGGCGGTGCGCGCGGCCATCACGGGGGCCAGCGCCTATCTCAAGGTGGCGGATGGCTGCCGCCGTCCGTGCGCCTTCTGCGCCATCCCGCTCATCAAGGGTACCGCGGTCAGCCGCCCGCTGGAGACGATCATCGAGGAAGCCAAGCTCCTGCGCGACGACGGCATCCGCGAATTGATTCTCATCGCGCAGGACACCACCGATTACGGTCACGACCTGGGCATGAAGGACGGCCTGGCCGTGCTGCTCGAAGCCCTGACGACCCAGGTCCCCGACCTGGACTGGATCCGCGTGATGTACGCCTACCCGGGCTACGTCACCGACCGCCTGATCGACGTGATGGCTTCGCAGAAACAGGTCCTGCCCTACCTCGACATGCCGCTCCAACATGCACATCCCAAGACGCTCTATCGCATGAAACGCCCCTCCAACATGGACTGGGTGCATAACACGTTGGCCAAGATGCGCGCGAAGATCCCCAACCTGGCCATGCGGACCACGTTCATCGTCGGCTACCCGGGCGAGACCGAGGAGGAGTTCCAGGCGTTGGTGGATTTCGTCGAGGAGACACGCTTCGACCGCGTGGGCGCGTTCCAATTCTCGTTCGAGCCAGGCACCACGTCCGAGCCGCTGGGCGACCCGGTCCCGGCTGAGGTCAAGCAGGAGCGCTACGAACGCATCATGGAATTGCAGCAGAATATCTCGTTGCAGGTCAACCAGGGATACGTGGGCAAGACGCTGGACGTGCTGGTGGAAGGATTCAACAATGGCGTGTCCATCGGCCGTTCCTACCGCGACGCGCCCGAGATCGACGGCCTGGTGCTGATCGAGGGCCGCGTCAAGATCGGCGAGATTGTCCCCGCGCGCATCACGGGCGCGATGGCCTACGACCTGACGGCTGTGGTGGATCACAAGACCCCGATTCGGATATAATTTCCGCGCTTCAACTTCGTTCAGCGCGAATATTCTCGGCAAAAAACACCGCCCGACGTTGCGTCGGGCGGTGTCGTTTTCAGGAAGCCCTGGCCAGGGCGGTGGCCGCCAGGATCAAGGCGGAGAGCAGCAGGTTAATCCGCAGCAGCAAGACTTCCCTGCGTTGCAAGCGCGCCAATTCCTGGGGATCGGCCTTTTCGGCGCGGAGCAATCCGCGGCGGACGGCGGGCAGCACCTCCCAGGTTTGGATGGCGCTGACCACCACCATCACTACCGCCAGCGAGTGCTTGACCAGGATGGCGATGGACCACTGTCCGCTGGTGGAGAGGAAGCCGTCGTAGTGCGGGTTGGAACTCAGTTGAAAGAGTCCCGTCACCACCAGCAGACCCATGCTGAACCACGCGATGGGTTCCAGCCGCTTTTGCACGGCGGCCAGGAAGGCCAGCTGGTCACGCGGTTGGAGCGTCTGTCTGACGGCGGGCAGGACCAGCAGGGAAACGGCGACCAGGCTTCCGATCCAGGCCACCGTGGCGAGCATGTGCAGCCAGTAGATCAGTCCCAGCGCCCAGACGGGGATCGGTGGCATGGCGTGTTACGGGCCCGTGGTCGGGACTTCGGTCGGTGGGGTGTCGGTCGGGATGACGATGTCAGTGGCGGTCGGCTCAGCCGTCGGCGGGAAGCAGATCTGGTAGGCCTGGTTATAATGCTTGGAAGCCACGTCGTCCAACGAGCCGCCGTTGTTGGTCACATTCTGATATTGGGTCACGGCCGCGCACATGTCGTTCTGCTTGAACAGGTCATCGCCATAGCGCATGGCGGCGTAGTTGTAACGCTGGTTGGCGTTCATCGTGCCGTCCCACAGACCCGTGCCGTTGACCTGGGACAGGTACTCGGTGGCCTGTTTCCAGTCCACGTCCCAGAAGGACGCGCCGATCAGGTACACACGGGCGTTGTCGCGCAGGGCGTTGGCGGTGCGGTCGAGCGGAGCGAAGCGCTCGGCCAGGGTCAGTTCGTAGATGCCGCCTTCCAGGTTGCCCGCCACGATCTGGTCGAAGCCATAGTTGCGCAGCACGAAGTAGTACATGCCGTCGACCTGGCCCGCCTTGTAGTTCGGGTCGGCCTTGCGGACCTCGTCCAGCGCGACCAGGGCGTTGGCCCAGTCTTTGGCGTTGACCAGCGCCTGCGCCTGGGTGAAGATGCCCTCGGCCCCGGTCGGGTTGGGGGTGGGGCTGGGCAGCGGCGTGACGGT
>CAZGFR010000010.1:57505-59709 GCA_964524485.1 uncultured Anaerolineaceae bacterium
ACAGGTTGGGTGCTTTCAGTACTTTCAGACATGAGCGCGATTATACTCCAGGTCTATAGCTTGAATAACAGGCGCGCCTCGGGCCAGACGAGGGCCAGCGCGGACAGCCCGCCGAGGACCATGCCCAGCAAGGCGGTGACGACGGCCCCGCCCGGCAGCCAGAGCGCCAGCGCGTAGGTCAGCGCGCCGCCGACCAGGGCGGCCAGCAGGCCCTTGGTCACGGCCCCGCCCACGCGGATCGGCTCGTGGGTGCGGCGGGACAGCCAGGTGAATAACACGATGGCCTCGATCAGCACGGCGATCTCGGCAAAGGCGATGACGGGCGCGCCGATGTTCTTAAAGACGGTCACGCCTGTGATTCCGATCCCGAGGAAGAGGACCAGTCGCAGACCGACCGCATAGAGCGGATACAGCGGTTCCTTGCGCGCGTAGAACGAGCGCGCCGCCACCTCGTGGATGGCGAAGCCCGTCAGCGTGAGCAGGTAGGCGCGCGTGGAAGCCGTCAGCAGGGCGGTAGTGGCCTCGTCGAAGCCGAAGACGGCGCGCACCAGCGGGTGGACTCCCGCCGCCATGACGGCCGCAATCGGCAGGGTCAGGGCGATCAGGAAGCGCAGGGCCTTTTCGATGACTTCACGGAAGCCCGTCCAGTTGCCGCGCGCGGCGTATTCCGAGAGGGTCGGCAGCAGGGCGGTGGCGATGGCGGTCCCGAGGATGGTCTCGGGCACCTGCATGATCATCCAGCCGTAGGTCAGGGAAGTGACCGCGCCCGCCTGGTCAAGGCGGGAGGCCAGGTTGTCGCGGGCCAGCACAATCATCTGGATGCCGCCCATCGTCAAGAGGCGCGGGGCCATCAGTTTGAGCGCTTCGATCAGACCCGAGTTGCGCAGGTCGAAGGAGGGCGTCCAGTGGAATCCAAACTTGAACAGGGCGGGCACCTGGACCAGCAAGTGCAGGAGCGCCCCGATGATGACGCCGTACACCAGCCCGTGAATGCCATAGCGCGGCACGAGGAAGATCGCCCCGAAGATCTGGCCCAGGTTATAGGCGGTGGGCGCGATGGCAGGCAGGATGAAATGCTGGTTGGCTTGCAGCGCGGCCATCACCAGGCCGCTGATCGAGAAGATGATCGTGCCGACCAGGTTCAGGCGCATCAGGTCGGCCAGCAGGGCGCGCTGTTCGGGGCCGAAGCCGGGCGCGATGCCGATCTCGGCTTCCACGATGGGTTTGGCGAAGATGGCGATGACCACGGCAATCGAACCCGTCACCACGAAGGCCACGTTTGCCACGCGCGAGAACAGGTCCCAGGCGGCGTCGCGGTCTTTTTGGGTCAGGTATTCGGTCAAGAGCGGGATGAAAGCCATGGCCAGCGCCCCGCCCGAGATCAACGCAAAAAGCACGTCGGGCAGGTTGTTGGCGGCGTTGAACGTGTCGAGCATCCCGACCGAGTCGGCGAACTGGCGCGAGACGATGCCCGCCCGCACGAAGGCCAGGATCTTGTCGATGAAGAAAAAGAACCCGACGATCAGCGAGTTGCGGGTCAGGTTGGACAGTTTTTTCATGCTAGTGTTCGGCGGGCGGCGTGGCTTCCATGCCCGGGAGTTTCTCGGCCAGCACATGCGGCTTGTGGATCAGCAGCGGCAGGCATTGCGGGCAGAGATAGGTCGTTTCCTCTTTAAAGGTCAGCGTCAACAGCGGGACTTGCTCTTCGGTGCGATTGCAGTTCAGACAAGTGTGCATTGGGTCTCCATTTATATGGGAACGCGGACTCGAGTCCGCATTCCGTCCAATACGACGCGCAAACCGCGGTTTGCGTTCCAATTAAAGCGTGCCTTTGTACATTCCGCCGTCCACGTTGAGCATAACGCCCGTGATGTACGATGCGGCGGGCGAAACGAGGAAGGCCGCCGCATGGGCAAACTCTTCGGGCTGACCCAGCCGCCCGAGCGGACTCTGCTCGGACTGCTTGCGAGTCTCTTCCTCGACCGTGGACTGGTTGGCCGTTGCCCGGGCCGTCATCAACTCTGTGACGCGCTCCGTTTCCGTCCAGCCCGGCAGGATCGAGTTGACGCGGATGCCCTCCTTGCCGAGGTCGAGCGCCAGCGACTTGGTCAGGCCGATCGTCCCCGCGCGGATGCTGTTCGAGAGCAGCAGGTTGGCGATCGGCTGCTTGACCGACATCGACGTGACCGTCAGGATGCTGGCCG
>CAZGFR010000011.1:0-16259 GCA_964524485.1 uncultured Anaerolineaceae bacterium
TTCGTCCAGGCCATGATGGCCGACCCCGATGTGCATGAGTTGAATTATTAATATAACGTGAATAATGGATAAGGATTTTTGCCTCGAATTTGGCGGTTTTTGAGCCCTAAAAGCGCTTGTAGAAGCCCCTTTTTCACTCTGAGCAAAGGTTTTTCAGCTGTTTTGGGGCTTATCCATTATTCACGTTAATATACAGTCATAAACGATCATTCTCATGCCCTTCTCTAACTCGCCCCGCCCTGAGACGCTAAAATCGCTTTCCTCGATTCAACTTGCACCCTTCTGGCTGGACGATCCCGCCCGCCCCGAACCCACGCCCTTGCTGACCGAGTCCATCTCCGCGGACTTGCTGGTCATCGGCGGCGGGTTCACGGGCTTGTGGACAGCCCTGCTGGCCAAGGAGGCCAACCCGTCCCGCGACGTGGTGCTGCTCGAAGGCGGCGAGGTCGGTTCGGGCGCCAGCGGGCGCAACGGCGGATTCATGTCTGCCTCGCTGACCCACGGCTTCGAGAACGGGTTGGACCGTTGGCCGCGTGAACTCCAAACGCTGACGCGCCTGGGCCGCGAAAACCTGGACGGGATCGAGGCGGCGCTTCGGCGATACAACATCGAATGCGATTACCTGCGCTCGGGTGAATTCCACCTGGCCACCGAGCCCTACCAGGTGGACGACCTGCGCGCCACGGCCGCAGCCGCCACGCCATATGGTGGAGAATTTCAATGGCTGGACGCGGAACAGATCCGCGCGGAGGTGCACTCACCCACCTACCTCGGCGCCCTGTTCGAGCCGCACGTGGCGATGGTCAACCCCGCGCAACTGGCCTGGGGATTGCGGCGCGCCTGCCTCGGGCTGGGAGTCCGCTTGTTCGAACGGACGCAGGTGCGGGCGCTGGAACGGTCGGGGGATTCGGTCGTGGCGCGCAGTGCCTTCGGGCAGGTCCGCGCCCGTCGAGTCGCGCTGGCCACCAACGCCTTCCCGCCCTTGCTCCGTCGGCTGCGACACTTCATCGTCCCCGTGTACGATTACGTCCTGGTGACCGAGCCGCTCACCCCCGCCCAGCGCGAGTCCATTGGCTGGCGCGGACGGCAGGGCCTGGGCGACAGCGGCAACCAGTTCCACTACTATCGCACCACCGCCGACGGGCGCATCCTGTGGGGCGGCTACGACGCGGTCTACCACTGGAACAACGGCTTCGGCCCGCACCTCGAAGCGGACTTCGACTCGTTCGGGCGGCTGGCCGAGCATTTCTTCGAGACCTTCCCGCAACTGACGGGGCTACGCTTCACTCACGCCTGGGGCGGCGCCATCGACACCTGCTCGCGCTTCAGCGCCTTTTGGGGCACGGCCCACGGCGGGCGCACCGCTTACGCCCTCGGTTACACGGGCTTGGGCGTGGGCGCTTCACGCTTCGGCGCGCTGGGGATGCTCGATCTGTTGGATGGAAAACAGACCGAACGCACCGCCCTGACGATGGTCCGCACCCATCCGACCCCGTTCCCGCCCGAGCCATTCCGCTCCGCCGCCATCGGGGTTACGCGCTGGTCGCTGGCCCAGGCCGACCTGCACAGCGGCCGCCGCAACGGATGGCTGCGCCTGCTCGATTCGCTCGGGCTGGGATTCGACTCATAAAACGGGACCCAACTCGGATCCAGACTGCTTGTCATCCGACTGTCATAAATATGTGATGAAATTGGGGGCGGTAGTACAATCAATGCGCACACAAGGAGTCCCTATGAAGAAAATCATCCTCTATCTGGCGATCGCCGCCGTCGTCGTCTTCGGCCTCATCCAGCTGGTCCCTTTCGGGCACGACCACACCAACCCGCCGACCGTCTCGGAGCCCAAGTGGGTCAACCCCGAGGCGCGCGCGCTCGTGAAGGAACACTGCTTCCAGTGCCACAGCAACGAGACCGCCTGGCCGTGGTATTCGAACATCGCCCCCGCTTCCTGGCTGGTCGCCATGGACGTGAAGGAAGGCCGCCAGGCATTCAACTTCTCCGACTGGCAGGCCAACCCTGGCGAAGTGGACGAGATGGTCCAGGAGATCCAGAGCGGCGGCATGCCCCCGATCCAATATTGGATCTTCCACCCGAGCTCGAAGATGAACGACCAGCAGAAGCAGCAATTGATCCAGGCCCTCGAGCAATCCATCCAATAGAAGACAAAGTCCCCGCTTCGGCGGGGACTTTCGCTCAACCTTTCAACAATTCCAGGACCTTGGGCTTGAGCGCCGCGTTACAGGCCATTGCCTCCCCGAAGGTGTGACCCTCCTCCCCCGCCCACGAACCGAAGAATCCGCCCGCCTCCCGGAAGATGACGGGAAACGGACCGCAATCCCAGACGTTCATGATCGGGTCGAGCGCCACCTCGGCGCGGCCCGTGGCTACCGCCAGGTAGGCATAGCAATCGCTCCAGCCGCGCATCATGTACGCCGCCGACATCACCCGACTCCACAGGGCGGGATCGCGCTTTTCGAAGTTATGTGAAGTGGTGAAGCACACGCAGGCGCGGTCGAACGAGTCGACCTCCGATACGCGCGCGCGGCGGCCGTTCCACCAGGTGCCGAGACCCTCGGCGGCGCACAGCATTTCGTCCAGCGCGGGGAAATAGGACGCCCCCACGCGGACCACGCCGTCGATCTCCAACCCGATCAGCACGCCATACAACGGCACACCGCGCATGAAGGACTTGGTCCCGTCGATGGGATCGATGATCCAGCGGAAGGTTTCGCCCGCGCCCGCCGTCTCGCCAAACTCCTCGCCTACGATGGCGTGACCGGGGTAGGTCCGCTCGATCTCGCCGCGGATGAACTGCTCGGCGGCGCGGTCGGCGGCGGTGACGGGCGTATCGTCCGCCTTGAAATCGGGGCGGATGCCCGTGTTGTAATAGCCCAGCGTGATGCGTCCCGCGCAATAGGCCAGGGAGGTGGTGAAGTCGAGGTAGGGTTGGAGATTCATTTAAACTCCTCAAAAAAGGTTACGTCAATATCATAGGCTTTCTTTGGTTTTAACCCTAGTTCAAGTTCCTCAAACATATCCAGAAGTTTTTCGCCATCGACCAATTCAATTGGAGGAACGCCATCGCGAACCGCTTCCTTACGCGCATCAGCAGTAAATGTTCCCGTGGTTAATATGATTCCCTTATCGGCGCGCCCCATCATAGCTCCACGAAAATCTCGCACCTGAGATGGAGTTACCGAACCCAGATATCGTTTGCACTGGAATAAAACCTTGAAACTCACAAAAGCATTCACCTGCAATATGCCTATGCCATCGAGACCGCCATCGCCGCTTTTTCCAGTAATTTGCACCTTTTCGAAACCAGACTCGCGCAACAGCCTTTGACACAGGCGTTCAAATCCGTCGGCAGGAAGTGAAGTAAAAATGTTCAATAACGCAGAACGATGATCAACACTTTCAGGCAATGAAGTATCGTCCTCTATGACCTTCCCAGTTTTCGACTTTTTTCTATCTGCTGAAAACTGCTTATGAACCTGATTAAACAAATTAAGTGCTTCATCTGGCGTTAGCTTTGTGGCTCTCCCTTTCTCAGTCAAATTCCAAACACCTCGCGTAGACGAGTCGATCAATCCAGCACGCACCAGATAAAATCTTGCCCAATTCACCTTATTGCTGAATCTAGACTGGCCGCTTGGTATTTGTTCGTTCCGCTCTGCTTCGTCCAATCCTAATTGTTCAGAAATCATATCCTCCACTTCTTCTGGGCGACCAGAACCACCGAGCCCGATCAAAGCATCAAGCACAGGTTGGAAATAGCGAACAAATTGTGGCCCTTTTTGCAAGTTAGACATTGTATCCTCCTATTGGACAAGAAAATTCAGCAATTTCTTCTCTTCTACTTCATCTTTCACTTCCCCGTCCAGCCAGGCGGCGCGCAGGCGGGAGAGGATTTCCTTGTATTTCGGTCCAGGCGGCAGGCCCAGGGATTTCAAGTCCTCGCCCGTGCTGTGCGGTTTGACATGCCGCCACTTGGTGAGATATATCGTCAGCGCGGATTCGCGCGTCATCAGTCCCACCGCAAAGACCGAGAGCAGCGGGAATTTCTCCAGCGCGAAGGTCCAGGCGCTGGGGCTGGCGGAGAGCCATTCGGGGAGTTGCCGTTTCAGACGCGAAGCGCCGATCAACGCCTCGCTCAACTCGGACGTGAAATCCAGTCGGCGGGACAGGGCGGCCAGGCCCTCAGCAGGGACATCTGCCAGCCAAAGCAGGCAACCAAGCGTGACGCGGTCGCAGGGGAGATTCAAGTCCGCACTGGGAAGTTGGCCGAGCAAATTGGCGCGGGCTGAGTCAAAGCGCGGCAAGGCGGGGTGGATGGCGCGCAGCACGCCTAGGCTGTCCGCGCGGAGGAGCATCGCGACGGCGTTTTCCTCGGCCAGGATCAAATCCAGTTCGTGGCGCAAACGTTCGCCGCTGAGGCTGGACAACACACCCAAGGAGTCAGCGTCGATCCACTTCAACGTGGCAGGCTCGATCTGAAATTCATAACGGCCTTCGTAACGGATGGCGCGCAAGATGCGCGTGGGGTCGTCTACGAAAGAGCGCGGATGCAGAGCTCGGATCAACCCACGCTGCAAGTCGGCCTGCCCATCCAGCGGATCGAGCAATTCGCCGAAGGGGTCCCCGTCCACGCGGACAGCCATCGCGTTGATGGTGAAATCGCGGCGGCGCAGGTCGGCCTGGATATCGGCAGGCATCACCGTGGGAAGCGCACCAGGGAATTCGTAGGTCTCCGAGCGGGCGGTGATCAGGTCGAGGGTCTCGTCCGCGTCAGGCAATTGCCAGATGGCAGTGTGGAACGGGGCGTGCGGAGTTAACTTCCCGCCGTATTGTTTTACCAGCGTCCTGCCCAATTGGATGGCGTCGCCCTCGACGATCACGTCCAGGTCGTGGACAGGACGCCCGAGCAGCAGGTCGCGCGCGAATCCGCCCACCAGATAGCAGGGAAAGCCCAGGGCGGCGCTTTGGTCGGCAACGCGCAAGAGCAGGGTCCGCTTTTCGGACGGAAGCAGGCTGGGATCCAGCATCAGGCGGGAAAGGTCGGTCGGCATGGAAATAGTTTCAACTCAGATGAGTATATCGGTCGTACGCGCGCGCGGCATCCTCATGACGGCCTGCGCGGTCGAATGCGTCACCCAACAATTTCCACATCGCGGGATTGCGCGGGCTTCTCAGCGTCCCTTTTACCAGGTCATCCACAACTTCTTCGATATGCCTGCCGCGCGCGATCAAATAGGAATAAGCATTGAGAGCCTTATCAAAATCGCGTTGGGTTAGTGCTTCGCGCGCCACATGCAGGAGCGGATCCACCTCGGGCGCGATGTCCACTTCGACCTTGTGTGGAATGCCAACTTGCGGCCGAGGACGGACAGGAATGAACTCGATGGGTTCTTCTTTCTCCTTACGCTTCGATTTGAAGAACGAACGATTGCTGCGGGAGGCCTGCGGCTCCAAGGCTTCGGTCAGGCCATCGCCCAGGAGATTCCAACCCACGCCGAAGAGGATCAGCGCCAGGGTGGCGGGCATGAAGACCCACCAGGTGTCGAACAGGTCTCCGCCCGGGCCGATGACCCAGTTGCGTCCCATCGAAAGCATCATACCCCAGGCAGACTGTCCGCCCAGCCCCACGAAGGTGATGGTGGCTTGCAGGATGACCGAACTGCCCACGTCGCGCGCGGCCAGCACAATGGCGGGACCGACCGCATTCGGCAGGATGTGACGACGCACCACCCACCAGGGGGATCCGCCCAGGGCGCGCGCCGACTGGATGAACTCGGTGTTCTTGAGCGTGATGACCATCGTGTTGACCAGCCGCGCGATCGGCATCCACGAGAACAGGATCAGGCAGATCAGGATCGGGTCGACCTTCATGAGAAATACAGCAAAGGGCGGTGGGGTGAACTGGAAATCGATCACCTGCCCAAAATAATCATTATTGAACCAATAGATCCCGCCCATAGACTCGATGGTCATGGCAACGAGCTGCTGGAGGAAGACCACGCCCGCCAGCACCGGGAAGGTCAGGAAGGCGTCTGCGATGCGCATCATCAAGCCGTTGACCCAGCCGCCCGAGTACCCAGCGATTGCGCCGAACAGGGACCCGAAGACGAAGGCGCCCAACGCCACCAGCAAGCCGAATTGCATGGCCTCGCGCGCGCCCCAGATCAGCGCGTGATACACGTCGAGCTGGCCAGGCAGGGTGCCCAGCGGCGAGGTCTCGGTCGGCGGGTGCGGCCGTCTGTCGGACTGACGGCCCACCTTCATGAACGGACCCTGCGTCGTCTGGTTGGACGGAGCGATCAGCGGGGCCGAGAGGGCTGTCACCGCGAAGGTCAGGGCGATGAGCAGCCCCAGCCAATTCTGCCAGCGAGAGAGGAAGAAGCGCAGCGACCTCATGACTTCAACACCTCCTCGCGCACACGCGGATCGAGGATGGCCTGGACCACGTCCAGGATGAACATCAGCCCCAGCACCATCAGCACACTGTACACGGCAAACCCCAGGGCGGCGGGCGCGTCGGGAAAACTGCGCATCGAGACGACGATGACTTCGGAGACACCCGTCAGACCAAAGATGATCTCGACCACGAAAAGGCCGGTCACGACACTGGCGGCGGAGAGGGCCATGGCGGTCAGCGAAGGCGCCAGGATGGCGCGCAAGGCATGCCGCCATACCAGGCGGGTTTCGTTCACGCCGCGCGCGCGCGCCGCCGTGATGTACTCCTTTCCGCGCTCGGTCATGACCGTGGCGCGCGTGATGCGGCCCAGCGTGGCCCAATGGTAGAGCGAGAGCGTCACGACCGGCATGACCAGATGCTTCAAAGCCGCCAGGAACACGTCGAAGCGGCCGTTGAGCAGGCAGTCGAGGGTCAGGGCGCCTGTGTAGTCCACGAAGCCCGAACGGGATAGTTGTATTTCGGTGGCCACATCCAGACGGCCAGGCTGCAGCCAGCCCAATTTGACATAAAGGAAGGAAAGCAGCACCATCGAAAGGATGAAGGGCGGAGTCGAGGTGCTCAAAAAGGCCAACGAACGGAAAATCCCATCGGACAGGCCGCCAGGCCGCCAGCCTGCGCTCAGCCCGTTGATCAGTCCCAGCGGAATCAACAGAAGCAGCGAGTAAAAAGCCAGTTCCAACGTGGGCGGCGTGCGTTGCAAGAGCGACGTCAACACGTCGGCCCGCAAGGTCGGGCTGTAGCCCCAGGAACCCATCAACATTCCGCGCGCCCAGTAGCCATATTGCACCAGGTATGGGTCGGCCAGATGGTATTTCTCGATCAGTACGTTGATAAATTCCTCTGTGGCGCGTTCCCCGCCCTTGCCAGGTGGAAGGTACAAACGCGCCCGCGCCTCAGGCGGGGTCAACATCACGCCCGCGTACAACACCATGGTGATCACGACCAGTGAGACGAGCGCGTAAAACAACCTGCGGATGGTGAACTGCATGAGCGGCGGCATCAGGGTCTCCTAAGGCGATTGTACCGCTTCCGCGCGATTCTCGCGCTTGCCAGTCGGGATTTAATTTGCGATAATGGATGCGGATTGGAGCATGCATCATGGCGATCAAGTATTTGAATTTCGACCTGCTGGTGGAACGCAGCGGCGCGGGGTATCAAGCCAAGGTACTGGAATCACCCGCAGGGGAATCCAGCGAATATTTCGAGGTTCCGTTCTCGCAGCGGGAAGTGGAAGATTTTTTCATCCAGATCGGCCATACACGCTCGACCGAATCCGGTGAAGCGAAGCGCATCCACGGCTTCGGCCAGCAATTATTCGAAGCGACCTTCAGCGGGACGGTGCGCGACTGTCTGCGCGCCAGCCTGAACGAGACCACCAAACAGGGCGCGGGATTGCGCGTCCGCCTGCGGCTGGCCGACCTGCCCGAGTTGGGCAATCTGCCCTGGGAGTTCATGTACGACCCCAGCCAGAGCCGTTTCCTCGCGCTTTCGGTGGAAACGCCCCTCGTGCGCTACCTGGAGACGGCCCAGCAGATCCAGCCGCTGACCGTCCAGCCGCCGCTGCGCATCCTGGCCATGATCTGCAGCCCCCGCGATTTCCCCAAACTGGACACCGAAAAGGAATGGGAGAACCTGCAGGAGGCCCTGCGTGATCTGCAAGGCCGCGGCCTGGTGGATTTGCAGCGCCTCGACCCGCCCACCCTGCCCGCCTTGCAGCGTCAATTGCGGCGGGAGCAATATCACATCTTCCATTTCATTGGCCACGGCGTCTTCTCGAAGGCCGACCAGGACGGTTACCTGCTGCTCGAAACGGAGCAGCGCCAGGGGCACCGTCTGAGCGGACGCGACCTGGGGACGATCCTGCACGACCACCGTCCGCTGCGGCTGGCCATGCTCAACGCCTGCGAAGGCGCGCGCGCCTCGCTGGAGGACCAGTTCTCGGGCACGGCGCAAAGCCTGATGCAGCAGGGCATCCCCGCCGTCATCGCCATGCAATTCCGCATCACCGACCAGGCCTCGATCACCCTGGCGCATGAGTTCTACGGCGCCCTGGCCGACGGCTACCCCGTCGACGCAGCGCTGACCGAGGCGCGCAAGGCCATCAAGACCCAGGGCAACAACCTGGAATGGGGCACGCCCGTGCTGTACATGCGCTCCCCCGACGGGCAGGTCTTCGACGTGGCCCAGATTCCATCCTCGGCCCCATCCCGCCAACGGACCAAAGTCAACGACCAGGAGACCGAGCGCCTCGAGAAGATGTACACCGAGGCGTTGGAGGCCTACTACCTCGGCCGCTGGGACGAAGCCTTCCAGAAGTTCCAGGCCATCGTGGACCTGGCGCCCGACCACAAGGATGCCGCCGCCAAACTGGAATCCGCCCGTCACAAGGCGCGGATTCAGGGCTTGCAGGATCAGGCGTCCGCGGCGGAGAAGGCCGCCGACTGGGACAAGGCCATCGAAGTCCTCGAGCGGATCGCCAGGGAGGACGCCAGCCTGACCGGGATTCCCGCCCGCCTCAGCCAGGCGCGCCGACAGAAGCAACTGCACGAGTTGTACACCGAAGCCCAGCGCCTGTCCCAGGCCGAGAAGTGGCAGGCCGTGCTGGAGATCTTCAAAGAGATCGAAGCCATCGTCCCGCGCCCTCCTGACCCGCAGGGGCTGCGCGTCCAGGCCGAGAAGAAATTGGCTCAGTCCCGCCGCATCGCGGAACTGGAAAATGCCTACGCGGACGGTTTGCGCGCCATCGACCAGTCCCGCTGGCAGGAGGCGGTCCGTCACCTGCGGCGGGTGCGCGGCATGCAGGCGGGCTACCGCGAAACGGAACAACTGATCAAGCGCGCCGAAGCGGAACTGGCACAGACTCGAGTAAAAAAGAAAAATTTCGCGGTAACCGCGAAATCCCCAGACCTGGCAGCCCTGTCCCTGGCGGGGTTTGGGCTATTCTTTGCCGCGCGCTTCGCGATCGAACTATTTGGTCCGCTTTTCGATCAACTTCGACAAGTGAGTTTAGGCGCTTCCTACCTCACGCAGGCGATTTATATGTCTGTTTTCGGAGCCTTGCTGGGACTCGCGCTCTTCCTGCTCTTACGGATTGCAGGAATACAACCCACACGAAGACAGTTACTCCTGCTTATCCTGGGAACCGCCTTCTCAGCCGCAGTGCTGCTCACAGTTGCCTTATATTGGTCAGACAGGGTCTTATACTTCACGGTGACCCTCTCACCTTGGATCTGGCAAATCATGTTTGCGGCACTCGGGTTGTGCATCGCTATGATATTGGTTCACATTCTACGCACCCACAAACCAAGGTTTGGAATCAAAAATTTTCTACTTATCGCAACTGGCTGGACACTTGCCTTCTTGATTGGGCAATATGTTCAGGGGGCCTTGTATGAAAGCCTGAATATCTTGGCAGGAGAACGTTTCGCAAAGTTGACCGCCTTTTCGATGGAAGCAGGTATATCAGGTTTTCTAGGAACTTTGATTACCTTCATTCAAGTCAAAGAAATTGTACTTTTTCGCAAGCAATGGATTACGATGGCAGGTGTAGCTGCAGCATTTTCATTCGGCAATCTATTTGTATACATTTCTTTCGCCGCTGGCCTAGGCTTCACAACTATTAACCGCACAATTGTCAGTATTGTGTGGGGCATATTAATTGGCCTTGGCTTCACTTTACCAGAGAGAAACTATAAAAAGTATCTGCCGCTCGGTCTTCTCGGCGGACTAGGAATGTACTTAGCGCAGCTATTAAGTTTACAGTCGATCGGCGGAATGCGCACGCTGGTATTTGGCTTGGCTTTCGGTTTGATCCTCAGCATAGGACTAAAAAGGGTGCTTTTCACCATTTCTTTCTCGATCTTTGCTGGAGTCTCTTTCGTAATCTTGAACTCGGCAACAAGAATTTTTTATGACTACGTAAAAATAGAGTCAATGGAGTTTGTTCTTTTCCCCTTATGTGCAGTTATAACAGGATTTTTTCTCGGTCTGGCGTGGAGCTACCTACAGACGGACGCGGGTCAAAATCCAAATCTCCAGCCCGCGGAGCCCGACATTCAGGTATAATACCGCCCATGCAAATGAACCCGGTCCCGTCCCCTGCAAATCAACCTACCCGGTCTGGATAAGGTTCGCGCTTGCGCGCCCAAACGGCTCCCAGACCTGGCGAGCCGTTTTTTATTGGAACAGGAAAGCCCTCACTCTGCCCTCTCCCCGAGGGAGAGGAAGAAAAAATGGACATCAAACAACTGACCGAGAAAATGCACGAGTTGGTCGCCTCCAAAGGTTGGTACAATGCGGACAGCAAGCGTCCGCAGACGCCGCGCAACCTGGCGGTCTCGCTCTCTATCGAAGCGGCCGAAATCTTGGAGCATTTCCAATTCGGTGAAGAGGTCAAAGACAGGGACGAGCTTGGCGGCGAACTCGCGGACGTGGCGCTCTACCTGCTGCAACTGGCCTCGGTCACCGACATCGACCTGGAGCAAGCCATCTTGAAGAAGATCGAAGTCAATTACACCCGCACCTGGGATCAAAAATGAACGTTACAGTATTCGGTGGTTCCCAACCCAAGGAAGGCGACACAGCCTACACGGAAGCCCAGACGCTCGGACGCCTGCTGGCCGAACGCGGTCACGCCGTGCTGACGGGCGGCTACATCGGCACGATGGAAGCCGTCAGCCGTGGGGCGGCCGAAGCAGGTGGACACGTCATCGGCGTGACCTGCGCGGATATCGAGGAGTGGCGCAAGGTCGGCGCAAATCAGTGGGTCAAAGAGGAACGACGCAAGCAGACCTTACTCGAACGGTTACAGGGATTGATCGAGGGCTGCGACGCGGCCATCGCCCTGCCTGGCGGTCCAGGCACCCTGACCGAAATCTCCCTGATGTGGAACCTGATGGTCATCGAGTCTCTGCACCGGAGGCCGCTGATCCTGGTCGGGGACGGTTGGCAGTCCGTCTTCGATCAGGTCTTCGCCAAACTGGGGACCTATACCTCCCCCGCTCAACAGGAGCTGCTGCGCTTTGCTCCCGATATCGAGACTGCTGTGGAAATGTTATAACTCGTCATTGCGATGACGTATCAAAAAAGAGGACAAAATGGCTGACGAAAAACTCCCCACCCGTGCAGAGAACTTCGCCGAATGGTACAACCAGCTCGTGCTGAAAGCCGACCTGGCCGATTACGCTCCCGTGCGCGGCTGCATGGTGGTCAAACCCTACGGCTGGGCGCTGTGGGAAAACTGTATGGCGGCGCTCGACAAGCGCTTCAAGGAAACGGGCCACGTCAACGCGGCCTTCCCCACCCTGATCCCCATGTCGTTCTTCGAGAAGGAAAAGGAACACGTCGAAGGCTTCTCGCCCGAGCTGGCCGTGGTCACCCACGGCGGCGGCGAAAAGTTGGAAGAACCCCTGGTCGTGCGCCCCACCTCCGAGACCATCATCGGCTACATGTATTCCAAATGGATCAAGTCCTGGCGCGACCTGCCTGTGCTGATCAACCAATGGGGCTCGGTGCTGCGCTGGGAACTGCGCACCAAACTCTTCCTGCGCACCGCTGAGTTCTACTGGCAGGAAGGCCACACCGCCCACGCCACCAAGGAGGAAGCCGTCGAGGAGATGTATCGCATCCTCGATGTCTACACCGACTTCGCCGTCAACGAAGCCGCCCTGCCCGTCATCAAGGGCACCAAGAGCGAGACCGAACGCTTCGCGGGCGCGCAGATCACCACCTCCATCGAAGGCATGATGCAGGATAAGCGCGCGCTGCAATCGGCCACCTCGCATTACTTCGGGCAAAACTTTGCCAAGGCCTTCGAGATCCAGTTCGTGGACCAGAACAACACCCTGCAATTCGCCGAGACGACCTCCTGGGGTCTCTCCACCCGCATGATCGGCGCCATCATCATGACCCACGGCGACGATCAGGGCCTGGTCCTGCCCCCCCGCCTCGCCCCCGTCCAGGCGGTGATCGTGCCCATCTATAAGAACGACGAAGAGAAGTCCAAGGTCATGGCCGTGGCGGACCGCGTCTTCATGGACCTCAAGGCCGCAGGCATCCGCATCAAGATGGATGACCGCGAGAACGTCAGCAGCGGATTCAAGTTCAACGACTGGGAGATGCGCGGCGTGCCCGTCCGCATCGAGATCGGCCCCAAGGACGTGGAGAAGAACTCCGTGGCCCTGGCTCGCCGCGACAAGCCTGGCAGGGAAGGCAAGTCCTTCGTCCAGCAGGCGGGACTGGTCGACACGATCAACCAGTTGCTGGTCGACATCCAGGCCTCACTGCTCAAGCGCGCCACCGAGTACCGCGACGCCAACATCCACGACCCCAAGGATTACGAAGAACTCAAGCAGGTCGTCCAGGATGGCTGGGCGCTGTCCTACTGGTGCGAGTCAAAGGAATGCGAAGCCAAGGTCAAGGAAGACACCAAGGCCACCACGCGCAACATCCCCTTCGAACAGCCCGACCACGGCGGCACCTGCATCGTGTGCGGCAAGCCCTCGAAGCGCAAAGTCTACTTCGCCAAGGCCTATTGATTTCACCTTGGGGCGCGGCATGCCGCGCCCCAAACCATTCCCATGCCCGCCATTGACCTCGCCCGCCTGCGCAAACAAGCCAATCGTCTGGCCGATTTCTTCTTCGTGCCCGACGAGTTCCTCAAGCACCTGCACGAGATGCTGGACTTTTATGTCAACCGTACCCTGCGCACGGTCGAGGACATTGCGCCTGGCTCCAACCTGCCCACCTATCGCACGCCGCCCGTGGTCATCCGACGGATCGAAATGGAGTTGGGACCGCTCGCCAGTGAAAACCCGTCCGAGGCGCTCAGTCTGGCGGACCTGCTCTGGGACGAGGGTCATCTCGAAACGTTGATGCTGGCCGCCTTCCTGCTGGGACGCATCCCTCCGCAGGAGGACCGCTTGCTGGCCCGCCTCACCGCCTGGACCTCGCAGGTGCGTGACCCCAATGTGCGTTCCGCACTGCTGACGACCAGCCTGACCCGCCTGCGCAAGGAGACGCCCGTCCAGTTCCTGGAGCTGATCCGCGAGTGGCTGCATCCCGCCCGCTCCCGCACCTGGGCCAGCGGATTCCAGGCGCTCATCCCGATGGTCTCCGACCCCGAGTTCGAGAACCTGCCGCCCGTGCTGGACGTGGTCGAGCCCATTGTCGAGGCGGCGCCCGCCTCCATTCAGTCGGACCTGGAAGCCTTCCTGATCGCGTTGTACAAAGCCTCGCCTGCCGAGACCACTTTCTTTCTGCAACAGATCCTCGCCAACCCCGAGAACGAATCGGCGCGTATCACCCTGCGTCGCATCCTGCCCTCCTTCCCGCCCGAACTGCAAACGGACCTGCGCGACCTGCTGCGCCGAAAACCTGTCCCCGACAAAGGAGAATAAGATGCTGACCGTTGTCAATTTGATCCTCGGCGCGGGCCTGCTCCTTGCGGGCCGCAAGCTCTTCTGGTTGTTCGTCGCCGCCGTGGGATTCCTGGCGGGCGCGCAGCTCGCCCTCCGCTCGTGGGACGGCTCCGAGTGGACGGCCCTCGTAGTGGGTCTTGTGCTGGGCCTGATCTTTGCCGTGCTGGCCCTCTTCTTCAAGTCGCTGGCCATCGGCGTGGCGGGCTTTATCGGGGGCGGCACCGCCCTGCTCAGTCTGGCGGGCGTGGTCGGCATGGATTCGGGCATCCTGGCCTGGGTCGCCTTTTTCGTTGGCGGCATACTGGGCATCATCCTGCTGACGTGGCTGGTCGACTGGGCCCTCATCCTCCTGTCGAGCATCGGCGGCGGCCTGATCATCGTCCGCTCGCTGGGGATGCCAGACATGGTGGGATTCATCGCGTTGATCGTGCTGTCCATCGTGGGAATCGCCATCCAGGCCAGGGTTATGAAAGAGGAAAAGAACAATGCTTGACCATGCGAAGATCATCTACCTGCACGGCCTCGAGAGCACCAGCCAGAGCGGAAAGGCGCGCCAGTTTGCGCAGCGTTTCCCTGGCATGCTCACGCCCGACTTCACGGGTTCCTTCGAAGAACGCATGGCCCAGTTGACTCCCATCTTGGGAGATGAAAGCGGCTGGACGATCATCGGCTCATCCTTCGGCGGGCTGATGGGCGCGGTCTTCACCCTGGAAAACGAATCGCAGGTGCGGAAGTTGGTCCTGCTGGCTCCCGCCCTGATGCTGCCGCCCTTCGCCACCCTCGCGGACCGTCGAACGGTCGCCGTCCCGACGGTCATCGTCCACGGGACGGAGGACGACGTGGTGCCGCTGGCCCCTGTCCGCGCATTGGCGGAAAAGGTCTTCACGAACCTGACCTATCACGTGGTCCACGACGGTCACCGCCTGGCCAAGGCCTACGAGGAATTAAGCTGGGAAGACCTCCTGGCATGAAGCAGCAGGTCTTCTGGCACACCACGACGCAGATGCCCACCGAGGCGGACCTGGCTCCGCTGCCCGCCCAGGTGGACGTGGCCGTTATCGGCGGCGGGTTCACGGGCCTAAGCGCCGCGCGGACTCTGGCGCAGCACGGCGCCAAAGTGGCCGTGCTGGAAGCCGAGACCATCGGCTGGGGCGCGTCCTCGCGCAACGGCGGCATGGTGCTGACGGGTCTCAAGCTGCCGATGCAAACTGTCATTCGGCGCTATGGGCGGGAATTGGCGAAGCGCTTGTTTCAAGCCTCTCTTGACTCCATCGACACGGTCGAGCAGATCGTCAAAGAGGAAGCCATCGAGTGCGGCTTCGCCCGCACGGGTCACCTGCTGGCGGCCAACAAGCCCAGGCACTTCGACGCGCTGCAAGCTGAGGTCGAGTTCATGGCCAGGGAATTCGGACACAAGGTCCATCTCGTCTCGAAGCAGGACCAACACACGGAGATCGGCTCGGACCTGTACCACGGCGTGCTGGTGGACGAGGTCAGCGCGGGGATCAACCCTGCGCAGTTCGTCGTCGGGCTGGCGGGGGCGGCGGAGCGGGCCGGGGCGTCGCTGCATGCGCGGGCGCGAGTCACCAGGCTGGAGCGGGGAGCGAACGGATTCACTGTCGAAACGGAACGCGGCAGGTTGTCCGCAAAATCCGTTTTGGCGGCCACGTCGGGCTACACGGGCAAGGCCACGCAGAATCTCCAACGTCGGATCATCCCCATCGGGTCGTTCATCATCGCCACCGAGCGGCTTTCAGATGAAGTGGCGCGCGAGGTCAGCCCGAAGAACCGCATGATCTTCGACTACAAACATTACCTGAATTATTTCCGCTTGTGGGACAACCGACTGATCTTCGGCGGACGCGCGGCCTTCTTCCCCGAGAATGAAAATACCATCCACGAGAGCGCCGAGATCCTGCGCCGCGAGATGGTGACCGTGTATCCGCAGCTGCGCGACGTGCGCGTGGACTACGCCTGGGGCGGGACGCTGGATTTCGCCTTCGACCAGATGACCCACGTCGGCGAACTGGACGGGGTGACGTATTCGCTCGGCTACGCGGGCCACGGCGTGGCGATGGGTACGCACCTCGGCAGGACCGCGGCCGAAGCCATGCTCCGCGGGACAGTGAAAGATCATCCCTTCGCGGCGTTCGACTTCCCCCGCGCGCCGCTGGGGTTGTACGACGTCCGTCCGTGGTTCCTGCCGCTGGCGGGACTGTGGCATAAAATCCTGGATTGGGTGGAATAGCAACCAGCATCGAAAAACGGTGTTCCAAATTTGGAGTTTTCCTGTAAAATAAGTCAACCCTTTGCCAAAGGATGACAGATGGATATCAACACGTTCTACGCCGTGACGTCCGCCACGT
>CAZGFR010000011.1:16359-20994 GCA_964524485.1 uncultured Anaerolineaceae bacterium
GCCAAAGGATGACAGATGGATATCAACACGTTCTACGCCGTGACGTCCGCCACGTGTTTTACGCTGGTGGGGTTGTGGTGGTCGGTGGTCAAGGACAAAGTCGATTGGTTGAAAGACGAAGCGACGCGACGCCTCGCGGGCGGTGTATACGCTTCGTTTTTGATTCCCGCGTTGATGAGCCTGGGGGCGCAGGTCGGCGGGGATAACCGTCTGGTCTGGCAATTCGTGTTCATCGTCGCCGCATTGGTGGGAATCATCTCCACGACCCAGTTGATCCTCAAAACGGGCAAAGCCAACCCGCAGGGGTCTTTCAGCCGTAACCGCTGGATCGTCCCGATCCTGTACATCTTCGTCTTGTGGTTTGCGCTCTTCCCCGCGACGGCGTCCCTGTTGGGATTGCAGCCGCTTCAAATGGAAGGCATCCTGTTGTGCACCCTGATCCTGATCGCCCACATCCTGACCTGGGAATTCATGACTTCCCAGGCGCAAAAATAATCCCGGAGGAGAGAGTATATGGAAGGCGAAGTCTATTATCCATCAGAAGAAGTCGTGGCGCAGGCGCGCCTCAAAGACTGGGACGCGCTGGCCGAAAAAGCCCACAAGGACCTGCAGGGTTTCTGGGCCGACGAGGCCAGCGAATTGGAGTGGTACCAGAAATGGGACCAGGTGCTGGACGACTCGAACAAGCCCTTCTTCAAATGGTTCGTGGGCGGCAAGACCAATATCGTCCACAACGCCATCGACCGCCACCTCAAGACCCACCGCAAGAACCAGCTGGCGCTGATCTGGGAGAGCGAAGACGGCAAGCTGGAACGTACTTTTTCCTATTACGCCATGAACCGCGAGGTTTCGCGCATGGCCAACATCATCAAATCGATGGGCGTGAACAAAGGGGACCGCGTCACCATCTACATGGGACGCGTGCCCGAGATCGTCTTCGCCATGCTGGCCTGCGCCAAGGTCGGCGCGATCCACTCGGTGGTGTTCGGCGGCTTCTCGGTCGACTCGCTGCAGGGCCGCATCGACGACAGCCAGTCGAAGCTGGTCATCACCTGCGACGGCTCGTACCAAAACGGCAAGATCGTCGAGCTCAAGAACATGGTCGATGAGGCCGTCAAGCGCTGCCCGAGCGTGGAGAATATCATCGTGGTCAAGCGCACGGGGCAGCCCGTCAACATGGAGGCGGGCCGCGACCACTGGTATCACGACATGTGCGCGCTGCCCATCGCCAACGGCAAATGCCCGACCGAGGTCATGGACGCCGAAGACCCGCTCTTCATCCTCTACACCTCTGGCTCGACGGGCAAGCCCAAGGCCATCCTGCACACCCACGGCGGCTACATGGTGGGGACCTACTCCACGCTGAAATATGTCTTCGACATCCGCGACGACGACCGCTGGTGGTGCACCGCCGACCCAGGCTGGATCACGGGCCACTCGTACCTGGTCTACGGCCCGATGATCGCGGGCGCCACCTCGATGCTCTTCGAAGGCGGACCCACCTTCCCGTATCCCAACCGCTGGTGGCAGGTCATCGAGCGCTACGGCATCACCGTCTTCTACACCGCGCCCACCGCCATCCGCGGGCTGATGCGCTTCGGCGAGGCCTGGCCCAACAAGCACGACCTGTCGTCCCTGCGCCTGCTCGGCTCGGTCGGGGAGCCGATCAACCCCGAGGCCTGGAAGTGGTATTACCGCGTGATCGGCAAGGAAAAATGCCCGATCATGGACACCTGGTGGCAGACCGAGACGGGCGCCTTCATGATCACCCCCACCCCCGTCGTGCCGCTCAAGCCTGGCTCGGGCACCCGTCCCTTCTTCGGGCAGGAGGCCGAGATCGTGGACGAGCAGGGCAACCCCGTCCCCGACGACACCGAAGGCTACCTGACCCTCAAGCACCCGTGGCCCTCGATGCTGCGCACCATCTACGGCGACGACGAGCGCTACGTGAGCCAGTACTGGTCCCGTTTCCCGGGCCGCTACACGGCGGGAGACTCCGCCAAGCGCGACAAGGACGGCTACTTCTGGATCATCGGCCGCGTGGACGACGTCATCAAGGTCTCGGGCCACCGCCTGGGCACCGCGGAGGTCGAGTCGGCGCTGGTCAGCCACCCCGCCGTGGCGGAAGCCGCCGCCATCGGCCTGCATCACGACGTCAAGGGACAGGGCATCCACACCTTCGTGCTGCTGCGCCAGGGATTCGCCCCCTCGCCCGAACTGGCCGAGGAACTGCGCCAGCACGTGGCCACCCACATGGGACCCATCGCCCGCCCCGAGGACGTCAAGTTCGTGGATAAACTGCCCAAGACCCGCTCGGGCAAGATCATGCGCCGCGTGCTCAAGGCCCGCGCGCAGGGGTTGCCCGAAGGGGATGTCAGCACGCTGGAAGAGTAGGAAAAGAAAGCAGAAAGAGGAAAGAAATTGCCCCGCGGCGGGACGGAAGTCCAGGCCGCGGGGCGTTTTTATATTTGGCTCTCCTTACGGAATAAGCCAGGGCCTCGCCCGCGCCATCAAAAAAGCCTCGGCAGCCAAGCCGTAGCCTTGCTGCATTTCTGGCAGAACACAAGCGATGCACTCATGTCCGACACAATGATGTGGGGGACGCGCACACCCGAAAACCGATGTTGTTGTTACGGTTTTCAGGATTGTTGTTGTTGCGATACGCACAGCGCGCGTTGTTTCGATTGTTGTTGAACGAGCCGCCGCGCAACACGCGTCTCCATCGGGCAGGCCCCTCGTTACGAACCCTCCAGGGATGGTTCGGGAACTACGTATTTCATCCATCCGCCCAACAGGCGGCCGATCTCCACTACCATGGACGAGCTATGCCTGTACTGTCCCATGGTGATCCACTTCCATTTTTGGCATAGACGCAAATACAAGCGCACCTTCCTCAACTCGGCGTCTGCAAATCGGAGTTTCTCCGTCCTCCGCGTACCGCGTAAGGTATTTGCCTCGATCAAGGCCTCTTGAAAATTCAAGGCCGCATTCTGCAGGCGGTGTGTAACGATAAACCGCTGGCTCTTCGGGAATTTTTCAGACAACGGCAGGAGCCAGGTAATAAAATCGTAGGTTCGGGTAAAGATAACCAGATTTTCAGACATGGACTTCCCTCAACAGGCCCGCCTTGCCCAAGATTGCCCTGCGCAATCCCCAGGTATCTCCAAATCCCACATGATTCACCCAGCCGCGCACAGAAGACTCAAGTGTATCTCTGGAGGCCGTTTTCAGCAGGCGACTTAATTTTCTTTGATAGGCCATCCCCTTTCTGCGCTTTAAAAGTCGCTTCTCGGGGTAGGTAACAAACCCTAAAAAACCAATCCCATCTGTGACAGGGCGCGGAACAGCGCATTCCTCATGAATCGTCAACCTCAAAGACCGCATCCGCTCGACAATTCCCTGTCTCCAGGTCCATAGTGTTTGTTTGTCATTGGCAAACAGGATGAAATCATCCACATAACGCAAATAAGCCCTGCAGGAAAGTTCGCGCTTCACAAATTGATCGAGTTGATTGAGATAACAATTGGCCCACCATTGGGAAGTCAAATTTCCGATGGGCAGGCCCCGCGGGCGGCTGGCAGAAAACAAGTCATCATTCGGAAAGTAAACCATGTCATATTCCTCCGAAAGTACCCCCGCTCCGCTCTGCAATATCCGATCCACCAGCCAGGCCAGGCTGTCATCGGGAAGCATGTTCTCCAAGACCGTGCGCAGAATAGCATGGTCAATGCTTGGAAAAAACTGCCTCACATCGCATTGAAGCATAAAACGATGATTGCGCGCAAGCCTGCGACACTCCTTCAGCGCACGGTGTGTGCCTTTCCCAATTCGGTTCGCAAAACTGGTTGGGATGAAGCGCCTTTCGAAATATGGCGTTGTGACCGCGCAAAGCGCGTGGTGAACCACCCGGTCGCGGAATGGCGCGGCGGAAATCAATCTCCGCTTGGGTTCATGGATATAAAAACTGTGATATTTTCCCGGCAGATAGGCTTGGCTCTCCAATTCACCCAGAATTTCGAGCAAATGGTCTGCCAGCAGCATTTCGAATTCAGCGGCGGGCGCGCGCCCGCGCTTTCTCCGCGATGCATTTCCGTACGCGTTCCAGATGTTCTCCCAGGCGATCAACTGGCTTTGCAAGCGCATAACCGACCTCCTCTAAAAATTTTCCCGCCTTACGGCGGGGAAAGGAAAAAAGATTCAGATGATCAGATTCCAGATTCGCAGATTTCAGATGCGGGATGGGGGGGACGCGCACACCCGAAAACCGATGACGTCGCTACGGCTTCCAGGATTGCTGTTGTTGCGATACGCACAGCGCGCGAGGTTCCGATCGTGGCTGAACGAGCCGCCGCGCAACACGCGACTATCTCGACTTTCGGTGTTTTCCCGCCCGTCTTCCGCAACATAAGGGTATTTTGCAAACAGCGTAGAGGTCCATTCCCAGACGTTGCCGACCATGTCGGCGCAGCCGTAGGGCGAATCGCCGCCCAGGGTGGAATATATGCCCACGGGCGTCGTGCCGCCTTTCTTTCCCTCGGCAGAGTTACATTTGTTCGGGTCGAACTCGTTGCCCCACGGCCACTCGTTGCCATACGCGCCGCGCGCGGCCTTCTCCCACTCGGCCTCGCTGGGCAG
>CAZGFR010000011.1:21094-48504 GCA_964524485.1 uncultured Anaerolineaceae bacterium
ACTCGTTGCCATACGCGCCGCGCGCGGCCTTCTCCCACTCGGCCTCGCTGGGCAGGCGCAAGGTCAGATTGCCCGCCGCCTTCAATTCGGCCTGATAGGTTTCATTGAACCATTTGCAGTACGCCACGGCGTCATCCCAGGAGACTTGCACCACCGGATGGTCCATGCGCTTGTCCAGGCCGTCCTTTGGGTCAAGCGGATGCCTCCAATCCACACCCTTGGTGTATTCACTCTTTTTGGGGTACCAGCCCCCTTCCTTTTCGGCAGTGGTCACATACCCTGTAGTTTTTACAAACTCAGAGAACCGAGCGTTGGTCAGGATGAATTTTGCCATCCAATAATCATAAGGAATATCGACCGTATGCTGAGGCCTCTCATCGTCATAAGCCAGACTGTTATCCTCCTTGCTGCCCATGATGAATTTGCCCTTGGGCACACGCACGAACTCCAGTCCGCCGATTCCCAGGCGGTTGCCGTCCTGCGCCAGGGCGCCCCTGCCCTTTTCGCCGCGCGCCGCCTCGCGTACCTCGGCAAAAGCAGTCTCGCCAGCGGGTTCGAGGTCGGGGGCCTTCTTCGCCTCCTCCGCAACGGGTTTCTCGGGTTCGGGCTTGGGAGCGGCGGGTGGGGCCACCAGGTAGATCATGGCGTCCAGGGTTTCGGCGCTAAAGCCGTTGCTGAAGGAGATCTGCCGCAGCACGTTACGCAGGCGTTTCGAGTCCTTGTCCTCGTAGGCGCTGAAAAAGCCTTTGACCGCCTCGCGGTCTTCCTGCTTTCCATTCTGCCACTTGAGCGCATCCTGAATGAACCCAAAACGGATGGACTTGTCCTCGAAGTCCAGCACCTGGCGCGTAAAGGCGGCGGGCGCGGCGTGCATGAGCGCCTGCCAGCAGATGAAGTCGTCGCGGTCCACGCCCACGGCCTGCCCTGAGTTGACTGCCATGACCCACTGCAGGTTCAGGTCGTTGATCACGTTCTTCACGCGGCGCGGGTTGACCTCGGCCGCCGCCACCAGCGCGCGCCAGCGGCCCAACATGGCCTTGTCCACCTGGGTCTGGGTCCGCAGGTATTGCTCCATGGCCGCATCCAGGATCATGGGCAGGTCGAAGCGCAGTTGGATGACCTTCTCCAGGTAATCCTTGGCGCTCTCGCCTGTAATGCCCGCATCCTCGTAATGTTTTGACACGGCTCGCTGCACGATGGCCGTGTCTGCGCCGATGAAGAAGGCGCATCCACGTTTGTCGAGGAAGAGTTTCAAGGCTTCGAGGGTCTGCACAATCTTCTCAGGCAGACAACGGTCCAGGTCATCGATGAAGATGACCAGCGCGCCTTTCCTTTCGTCGATTTCCTCATAAGCCGCTTTGTCATGCACCCAGGCGGCCAGCAAACGCTCGAAAGCCTCGCTGAAATAGTCAAAAAAGGCCGTATATTCCTCGAATTTCGAGGGTGTTTCGTATTTCTTGGGGTCGACCTGGAACTTGAACTCCGCGCCCAATCCGCCAAAACTGGCCTGGAAGGAATTCAGGAACATACCCAGCAGGTCATAGGTGGGCTGGGTCGGGTCCTGGTCCCAGGCTCTGAGTTTGTTGATGAACCCGTCCCGCTTCATGGCGTGCAGAATGACGCGCACCAACGCCACCAGCAGTTCCTTTTCGTCGTTATACTTCCAGGCATCGAACCAGACCGTCTTGCAGGCCCGAAAATCCTTTTCCTCTTCGTGTGCAAAACGGTGGGATTCCTTTCCACCCTTGCCTTTCGGGAAATCCAGCATGTTCTTCACGCGCAGCAACAGCGAGGTCTTCCCTGAACCCCACGCCCCGTTGATGCCGATGACCAGGGGAGTCTCCGTCTTTGGGCTGGCGACCAGCCGCGCCAACGTGGCGGCAAAATCGTCGAAGTGAAAATCCGCCGACTTATGGTCGTGCAGCGGCGCGTCGTGCATGATCTCGGGCGTCTGGTACTTTCTGGCTGGCATACGGGTCCCTCACATCAAGATTGCAATTATTTTATTACAAAATTGAAAATCCCGACCTGGGAAACTTCACGTATAATCGGCCAATTCTATTTCATCTCACCCCAGGAGCCTCTTCATGAAATTCCTTCGCGTACTTGGTTCGGAACTCGTCCTTGGCACATTGGTCACCGTTCTATCCGTGTTCACCGCCTTCACCTCATATCAGGGCTCGATGGCCGACTCGAAGCAGAACGAGCATGAGATCAAGGCCATGCAGGAACTGAACGACGGCAACGCCGAATACCTGACCGCCAACCAGTTCATCGTCTACGACTACAACATGTACGACGGCTGGTACGTCACCGACGACGAGGCCAAGGCCGCTTACTATCAGGGCAGCTACTCCGAGCAGCTCCAGGCGTCCATTGCGGCCAACCCCGATGACCCGTTCAGCTCGGCCTACTACGACTCCATGTATGCCACGGCCAACGACTACTTCGCACAGTCCGATGCGGACTTCGAGACCGCAGGCCAGTGGGACAACCGCGGCGACGGTCTGCAACTGGTGGTGCTCTTCATGGCGCTCGGTCTGGCCTTCGCCGCCTGGGCTTCCCTGCTGAATGGCGAGAGCAACCTGCGGCCCGTGTTCGCCATCCTTGCCATTGCCATGGGCATTGCGGGCGTGATCGCCTACCTGGGCGTGCCCGCCATCGCGGCTTGACCTTCTCATCGAACAAAAAAGCCACCGCGTACGCGGTGGCTTTTTGATTCTCGAAACCTGCTAGCCCCCCACCAGGCGGGTGAGCGCCTCGGGGACCCAGAACCTGCCCAACCCGAAGAAGGCCAGCGAGAAGGAGAGCGCCACCATCACCACGCCCGCCCAGATCAGGATGTGGTCGCGCAGATTGCGCTGCAACACCTGCAGCCAGGTGCGCGGACCCACGCCGAAGGCGCGCAAGTCCATCGCGTCGATGATGTCCTCGCTGCTGATGATGGCGTGGATGGTGACGGGTACGAAGATCGGCCCCAGCTTGCGGACCTGCTCGATCAGCCCGCCCTTGATCTTCTCCAGCTCGTAGCCGCGCGCCCGCTGGGCGTCCATGGTCAGTTGGAAGTCGCGGCCAAAGGTCGGGACGAAGCGCATGGTCAGGTCCATGGCGTAGGCCAGTTTGTCGGGCAGTCCCAGTCCCTTGAAAGTGATCCCATACAGCGCGGGGTCGAGCGAGTAGGGGATCAGGATGGTCATGATGGCGATGCTGACCACGCGCACGAACTGGCTGACGGCAAAGAAGGCGCGCTCCACGGTGATCTTGAGCGTGGGCGTCCAGCCGAAGAGCGAGAAGGGAGCCGTGAACTGGCGGATCAAATGCTCCTGCTTATACACTTCCTCCCCGCCGCGCCCCGTCAGGAAGGTCAGCAGGGCAAAGAAGGTGATGAAGCCGATGATGAACAGGAAGGCGCGTCGCACCTCATGCCATTTGACCCCCGAGGTGAACAGGACGAACAAGGCAATCACGAAGAACGGCGACAGGAATCTCACATCCCAGAAGGCCAGGGTGGAGAACATGAAGCACAAAAAGAAGATGATCCAGGCGCGCGGATCGAACGACTGGATGAAGGATTTGCGGGGACGGTATCGCCAGGCTACGAGCATGTTTCACCTTGCCCGTCGGGGACTTGCGCCCCCGACGGGCGAAAAATCGAAGGGATTAGCGGCCAGATTGTCGGCGGACGGAAGCGTACGCCAGCACGAGCAGCGGCACCAGGATGGCTGCAAAGATCATGTTCGGGCCAGCCGCGGGCAGGAACTGTCCCACCATGGTGGCGGCCAGCGAAAAGCCGTTGATCCAAATGTCGGCAATGGCGGCAAAGCCGATGCCCACGATGTTACCGAGCATGCCCCAGGTGACGGCGGCGGCCACATCTTCATTGCCGCCGAAGAAGAAGCGCACACCCAGCACCAGCAGGAAGCCGAGCAGGATCGAGAGGCCCGCCAGCGGGGAGATCTGCGCGTCGCCAAAGATGTTATTGGCCGCATCGTAGAACATCATGTTGGGCTGGTCGCGGTTGAGGAAGAACAACAGGGCAGCCAGGACGGTCAGCGCGCCGCCGACCCACAGCACGGTGTTCATGCTCTGCTTGCGGTCCTTGAAGAGCATCCACAGGCCCGAGACAAAACCGATCAGGCCGTTGCCGATGCTCCACTGCGGCGAGAGGCCGAAGCCCGTCAGCGCATCGCCGAACATGTTGCCGACCGCGCCGCTGAAGAAGCCCACCACGGGGCCGAAGGCGTAGCCGAAGAACATCGGGATCGCGATGGCGGGGCGCAGGGCCACCTGGCTCAGCGACGGCACGACGAAGACGGTGCCGTTGAACAGCCACGAGAACACGGCGTACAGGGCCGCGCCGATGGCCATCCACACCACCTCACGAGTGCCCACTTCCCAGGCCTTGTTGTCGCGGGTCAGGAAGTACGCCACGGCAGGGATCAACACGCCCAACACCACGAAGAAGAAACGCAGGCCGACCGTGGCCTGGTCCACTTCGAAGTTGAAGACGCTGATCTTGGTGGACAGCACGAACATGACGACCGCAAAGATCGCCAGCACGGCCGCCAGGGAAAGGATGAAGTTCAAGAATTTCTTGTCCATCGTACTACTCTCCTGTGAGTTAGATATGCGCCAGACCTTCGGCCCGCAGGAAGCGTCCCGTTTCGGGGAAACGCTTCTTGTTCAACTCCAGCAGGGAGGTCGGGACGAGTCGGTTGGCATTGAGTCGGTCGAAATCGCGCAGTACATCCTGGGGGGCGCCGTCGGCCACCAAACGGCCATCGGCCACCATCAGGACGCGGTTGGCATAGATCACGGCCAGGTCCACATCGTGGGTGATGAAGAGAATGGCTTCGAACCCAGGCATTTGCAGGATGGCATCCATGAAGTTCATGTAATTCTGGTAATCCTGCCCCGCGGTGGGTTCGTCCATCACCAGGATGCGGGAACGCATGGCAAGGATGGCCGCGATGCTGACGCGCTTTTGCTGGCCAAAAGAAAGGGCCAGCGGGGGGTCCTGCTCTTTATCCGAAAGGTTGACGGTCCGTAAGGCTTCTTTCACCTCCTTCGCGATCTGGTCTTTGGGATGCCTGAGATTGGTGGGCCCGAAGGCCAATTCATCGTGGACAGTGGGGGCGAACAGCATGTGACTCGGGCTCTGGAACACGTATCCCAGCGTGCCTGCGATCTGCGCCACGCTGGCTTCGCGGGTGTCGCGCCCGTCCACCAGGACGCGCCCCGACTTGGGCTTGAGCAGGCCGATGGCATGCTTGACGAAGGTGGTCTTGCCCGCGCCGTTCGCGCCCAACACGGCGATCACGTCGCCGCGCTTGATCTCGAGGTTGATGCCGTGCAGCACCTCGCGATCCACGTCGTAGCCAAAGGCCACGTCCTCGAACTTGACGAGGGTCTCCTGTTTGCCATCCGCCGCCGAAGGCAGGATCTTCATCTCGGCCGGGGCGGGCGCGAACCTGGCAAACTCCATGATACGCTCGGCGGGAAGTTTGACTTCCTTGTAGTTCACCTGTTTATACAACCCCTCCACGTCGCCCAGGTAGCGGATTCGGCCCTCGGACAGGAACAACACGCGGTCCGGGCGAATGCGCAGCACGTCTTCCACACGATGCTCCACCATCAGCACGGTCATGCCCTGGTCGGCCAGCAGGCGGACGGTATCCAGCGTATCCTGCGCCGAGGCGGGGTCGAGGCTGGCGAGCGGTTCGTCCAGCAGCAAGATCGAGGGACGCATGGCGAGCACGCCCGCCAGGGCCACCTTCTGCTTTTCGCCGCCCGAGAGGTTGAAGGTCTCGCGGTCGCGCAAATGGGAGATCTTGAGGAAGGCCAGCGCCTCGTCCACGCGCGGGAAGATTTCCTCGCGCGAGAGGCCCAGGTTTTCGAGGCCAAAGGCCACTTCGTTCAGCACCTTGGTGCCGAGGATCTGGCGTTCGGGGTCCTGCAACACCGTGCCGATCTTCTGGGAGATGCGGGCCAGGGTCCAGCCTTTGGTCTCCTCGCCAAAGACCAGGATGCGCCCCTGCTCCTCACCCTTGTACGAGCGGGGGATCAGGCCGTTGATGCAGCGGATGAGCGTGGTCTTGCCGCAGCCGCTCGCACCCGCGATGAGCAGGATCTCACCGCGCCTGGCGGTGAAGGAAATATCGTGGATGGCCGCGCCCTCACGGTCGCGGTATCGGAAGGAAAGGTTTTCTACGACAAGGGGGAAATCAGCCGGCATAAATGGTCGCTTCGATGGGATTTGCACTCAGAACACCTAAAGCCGTCCGTTGGTTCGGCATTTTCACGGCGGGTTCTAGAAATCGTTGCATGCCCCTATTATCTGGATTTAAGGTGGTACTGTCAAGGATGGTACCAAAGTCCTATAAAAGAAATCAGCGCGGGTTTCGCCGCGCTGATTGTCTGAGATCAAACCCTTATTTCAAATGTTCGGCAAAGGCGCTTTCCAATTCCTCTTGCGAGGTGAAGCCGATCCACTTTTTCAGGATATTCCCGTCCGCGTCCAGCAGGTACAACTCAGGTTGATAGCGGAAGCCGAGCGCACTCTGGAAGGCGTCGGTGCGCGGATCATCCGCGTCGAGGTACGAGAACTTGATCTGCCCAAAATACTTTGCTTCGAGCCCATGAACCATGGGCGCCATCGCTCGGCAGGTCCCTCAGGTGAAGCGGAAGAACTCGACCAGTTGCAGTCCGCCCGAGGCCAGTGCGACGGTGGCGGGGTCGGTCGCCTCAAGGTTGGGACCGCGCGACGTGGCGACCGCCACAGGCGTGGGCGACGCCGCTTCCACTTGGACCGTGGGCTGGGGTGCCGTTTCGGGAGTCTGGGTGGCGGCTGGGACTGTCGGTGCAGGGGAAGCGGGAACGGCAGGGGCGCAGGCTGCAAGCGTCAAAACGGCGGCCAGGCCGAGGGTCCAGGACAGACGGGCAAAGGCTCGGGAACGGGTCATGTCGTCTCCTTTTTTTGTTTCCGTCTGGATGGGCAAAGCATGGAAATCCTTACCCAATCACCCCCGCTTTGACGTGCATTCAATCCTACGCTATACTAGATTTATCTGGCGAATCTATATAGACCATTCATGTTCGATACCCTAATAAGGAGGCACGGAATGTCCGATTTCAAGTTGACGTACGCAACCATGTTCAACCCGCCCGAGGAACTTCACAAGGGCTTCGATGCGGCAGTCGCCAAACTGAAGCAGAACATGGGCAAGGAATACGGCCTGATCATCAACAACAAGGATGTTTTCGCCGACGAGAAGTTCGACGACTTCTCACCCGTCAACGCCGAGTGGAAGCTGGCGACCATGCAAAAAGGCAACGCCACGCACGCGCAGGCGGCCATGGCAGCCGCCCGCAAGGCCTTCCCGGGCTGGAGTCACACCCCCTGGCAGGAGCGCGTCAAACTGCTCCGCAAGGCCGCCGCACTGATCGAAGAGCGCATCTTCGACCTCGGCGCCGCCATGGCCCTTGAAGTGGGCAAGAATCGCATGGAGTCGCTCGGCGACGTGCAGGAGACTGCCGATCTCATCTACTACTCGTGCTACCAGATGGAACTGAACAACGGCTACGTGAAGGAGATGGGCAAGGACCCGCTGGTGGGCTACGACTCCACCAACATTTCGGTCCTGCGCCCCTACGGCGTGTGGCTGGTGGTCTCCCCCTACAACTTCCCCTTCGCGCTGACGGGCGGTCCTTCGGGCGCGGCCCTGGTGACGGGCAACACCCTCGTCATCAAGCCCGCCTCCGATACCCCCTGGATCGTGCGCCTGCTGGCCGACTGCTTCCGCGATGCGGGCCTGCCCGAAGGCGTGGTCAACTTCGTGACGGGGCCAGGCTCCACCCTCGGCCAGGCGCTGGTCGACAGCCCCGAGGTGGACGGCGTCACCTTCACGGGCTCCTTCGACGTGGGCATGCGCATGTTCCAGGATTTCGGCAAGCGCGACTACGTGCGGCCGATCATCCTTGAACTGGGCGGCAAGAACCCCGCCATCGTCTCGCGCCACGCGGACCTCGAACGCGCCACCATCGGCATCGTCCGCTCGGCCTTTGGCCTGCAGGGACAGAAGTGTTCGGCGGCCTCCCGCGTGATCGTGGAAGAACCCGTCTATGACGAATTGGTCGCCCGCCTCAAGGAAGCCACCGAGAAACTCGTCATGGGCGACCCCACCGACCGCGCCACCTACATCGGCCCGGTGGTCAGCAAGAGCTCCTACAAGGACTTCAAGGATTTCTGCGAAGAACTCTCGCAGGGCGGCGGCAAGTTCCTGACGGGCGGCAAGGTCCGCATCGATGGCGACTTTGCCAAGGGCTATTTCTGCGAGCCGACCTTCGTCACCGACCTGCCCTTCAGCCATCGCCTCTGGCAGTATGAGATGTTCCTGCCCATCACGACCATCGGCAAGGTCAAGAACCTCGACGAAGCCATGCAGATCGCCAACAACGTCAACTACGGCCTGACGGCTGGCTTCTACGGCAGCGAGGAAGAGGTCGACTGGTTCTTCGACAAGATCGAAGCAGGCGTAACCTACTCCAATCGTCCGCAGGGCGCCACCACAGGCGCGTGGCCTGGCTTCCAGCCGTTCGGCGGATGGAAAGGCTCGGGCTCCTCGGGTAAGAATGCAGGCGGTCACTACTACCTGCCGCTCTACATGCACGAGCAGATCCGCACCCGCATCAAATAAGCGCATATCACAACCCTGCCCCTTCCCTTTCTCGGGGAAGGGGCATTTTTTCGGCTACAATTACGCCATGCCCTGGGACCCTGACCGCTACCATCAATTTCAAAGCCAACGCAGCGCCCCCTTCGAGGACTTGCTGGCGCTGGTGAAGGTGCGCCCCGGTTTGCGGGTCGTGGATCTCGGCTGCGGGACGGGTGAACTCACCCGCCGCCTGGCCGATTCCCTGCCCGAGAGCGACGGGCTCGGCCTCGACAACTCCACCGAAATGTTGGACCGCGCAGCTCCATACGCCCGCCCAGGCTTGTGCTTCGAGCGCGGCGACCAGGCCGCTCTCGCCGGTACCTTCGACCTGATCTTCAGCAACGCCGCCCTGCAATGGTCCGAGGATCATCCTGCCTTGCTTGCGCGCCTGTACGGATGCCTGGCCCCAGGTGGACAACTGGCGGTACAGGTCCCGTCAAATCACATGCACATTTCGCACCGCATCATCCGCGAAGTGGCAACGCAGGAACCCTTCCGCACGGCACTAAATGGATTTGTTCGCTATGCGCCCGTCCTGCCCATCGAAGACTATGCACGCTTGCTCTTCGAACTGGGCACACAGGAGATCACTGTTTTTGAAAAAGTATATCCACACGTCCTCGAAGACTCCGACGCAGTAGTGGACTGGATCTCGGGCACGGCCCTGGTCCCGTATTTCGAGCGGCTGGACGAAACCACAAAGCAAGCCTTCACACAAGCGATCCGCGTCCGCATGAAAGCGGAACTCCCTGCCCAGCCTGTTTTTTATCCGTTCAAACGAACCCTGTTCTCGGCGGTCAAACCCTTATGAGCGAAGACGAAGACCTGCTCGTACGCATTGGTACATTTTTCATGTTGGTCGGTTTCGTCATGTTTGTCATCTTTGTTGCCTCCGATCTTTCTCCGAAGACAGCCCAAAACCCTGGTGCTAATTTTGATTTTCTTTTCATCGCCATTTTGGCTATCGGCGGCGGATGGTTATTGCGCCGACGGAAACCTCCGCAGCCATCGGCTGGGCGATTCAGCATTATCAACAAAATGCGTTCCGACTCAAAGAAACGCAAGGAAGAACAACAAAAAGCGAAAGCGAAAAAATAGGATATGTCCAAACTCGTCACTCTGCAAGAAGCCATCTCGGAATACGTCCACGATGGAGATGTCGTTTACGCGGCGGGATTCACCCACCTGATCCCCTTCGCCGCGGGACATGAGATCATCCGCCAGAAGAAACGCGCCCTGACGCTGGCCCGCGCCACCCCCGACCTGATCTACGACCAGATGGTAGCCGCAGGCTGCGCTCGCAAGGTCATCTTCTCGTACATGGGCAACCCTGGGGTCGGCTCGCTGCGACTCGTGCGCGGCGCGCTGGAGAAGGGTCAGCTCGAATGGGAGGAATATTCCCACTTCGGCATGATCACCCGCCTGCAGGCAGGCGCCTCGGGACTGCCCTTCCTGCCCATGAACCAGACAGGCGCAGAATCGCTCGAACACGCCAACCCGCTCATCAAGCGCATCCCCGACCCCTACGGCGGCAAGGACGTGATCGTGGTCCCCGCCCTCAACCCTGACGTGGCCATCGTCCACGTGCAGCGCGCGGATGAACAGGGCAATGCCCACTTGTGGGGCATCATCGGCGAGCAGAAGGAAGCTGCCTTCGCCGCGAAGCGCGTCATCCTCACCGCCGAAGAGATCGTCGACTCGTCCGTCATCCGCTCGGACCCGAACCGCACCATGATCCCTGGCATCATCGTAGATGCCGTCTGCCACGTGCCGTATGCCTGTCATCCCTCGTACGCACAGGGCTATTACGACCGCGACAACGAGTTCTACCTGCAATGGGACAAGGTCAGCGAATCGCCCGAGGCCACGCAGAAGTATCTCGAAGAGTGGGTCTACGGTGTGAAGGACCGCGAGGAATACTGGCAGAAGCTCGGCGCTGAAACTCACAAGCGTCTCGAAGTCAAAGCGCAGATGAGCCAGCCGATCAACTACGGGCATTATTAGTCCGCGTTTTGTGCGATGAGCATTCCCTTCATCGACCACGGCGGGACGGGACAGCCGCTTCACTTTCTGCACGCCAACGGCTATCCACCCGCCTGCTATGAGCCGCTGTTTGACCTGTTGCGCAGTCCGTATCACGTCTTCGGCATGACCCTGCGCCCGTTGTGGCCCGACTCCGAACCCGAGGAGTTACACGATTGGAATCCACTCTCGGATGACCTGCTGCAATTTCTCGACCAGCAAAAAGCGGGTCCTCTGATCGGTATGGGACATTCCATCGGCGCCATCGTCACGCTGCGCGCCGCGCTGCAACAGCCCGAGCGCTTCCGCGCGCTGATCCTGCTGGACCCTGTGCTTTTCCTGCCTTCGTTCATCCGCACATGGAATGTAGTTCGGATGCTTGGGCTGGGCCATCGTCTCCACCCGCTGATCTCCGTGGCGCTCAAGCGTCGCCGCACTTTCGACGACCTCGACACGGTCTTTCGCGGATACCGCAGCCGCGAGGTCTTCCGCTATCTTTCGGACGAAGGCTTGCGAACCTACATCGCAGGCATCACCCGCCCGCGCGTGGATGGTGGTTACGAGTTGGCTTATTCGCCCGATTGGGAAGCGCACATCTACTACACGGGCGTCTGGCGCGACATGGAACTTTGGCGCGGCCTGCCCAACCTGAAGGTGCCCACCCTCATCATCCGCGGCGCGGAAACGGACACCTTCCTCGAAGCGGCAGGCAGGCTCGTGAAACGGAAGCAGCCCAAAGTCCAGGTGGTGACGGTTCCCCAGTCCACCCACCTCGTGCCGCTCGAACGTCCACAACAAGTCTTCGACATTACGCAATCCTTCCTGAAGGAGATTCCATGACCGAACTAACCTATTCCTCCGCCGAGTTGATGATCATCCACGCCGCGCGCCTGCTGCGCGATGGCGACGTGGTCTTCGTCGGCGTGGGTCAGCCCAACCTGGCCTGCAACCTGGCCAAGCGCACGCACGCCCCCAACCTGGTGATGATCTACGAAGCGGGCGTCATCGGCGCGGAACCCGCCCGCCTGCCCCTCTCCATCGGCGACCCGACCCTGGTGAGCGGCTCGCTCTCGGTGGTCAGCATGTACGACATCTTCGCCAACTACCTGCAGCGTGGTAACGTGGATGTGGGTTTCATGGGCGGCGCTCAGATCGACAAATATGGCAACATCAACGCCACCGTCATTGGTGACTACGCGCACCCCAAGGTGCGTTTGCCTGGCTCTGGCGGCTCGCAGGAGATCGCGGCCTGGGCCAATCGCTGCTACATCATGACCCCGCACCAGAAGCGCCGCTTCCCTGAAAAAGTGGACTTCCTCACCTCGGCGGGCTTCCTCTCGGGACGTGCGGCTCGCGAAGCCACGGGCGCGCGTGGCGGCGGGATGCTGGCTGTCGTCACTGACATTGGGGTGCTCGAACCCGACGAGAACGGCGAGATGATCCTGACCGCCCTGCATGCGGGCAAGACCGTCGAGGATGCCAAGGCCAACACAGGCTGGGACCTGAAGACGGCTTCCGTCATTCGGACGACGGACCCTGTCACCGAAAAGGAACTGCGCATCCTGCGCGAGGAACTCGACCCGAAAGGCATCTACCTCAAAGGCGCAGGGTAAGTACAAAAGTACAGTTTCCCGATTCGCATTGATTGGATACAATAAGCCAAGATGTGGTATTTCTTCCGTCAGGCCGATGAACTGCCAAAGAGCGACTCTGCGCTGCGCGCCGAGATGTCTTTCCGCGACGAAAAGCTCAGCGGCCTGATCGAGAAGCGCACAGGCGACCAGGGGGCGGTGATGCTCTTTGCAGGCGGTTCGCCTGCGGGCGCATACACTTTTGCGCAGAACACCAGTCAACCCATTTCGCTTGCCGAGTTTTCGCTCCTGCCCGCCGCTGAGTACCGCTCCATCCGCCTGCCAAACCATGCCATGCGGATGTTGTGGTTGTCCTTGGAGTCCAGAGTCCAGAACGTGACCAACGTGCAATGGGAGGAGGCCTGGAAGGGTCAGGTCAAGGCGTGGCGGGACTCAAAATGGAACGGCCTGGTCGAGGTCCGCGCGGACGGATACCACGGCTTTATCCAATTCTGGGATGGGAGTGTGGACTCGTCCGATATATTCTTCTCGGGCGCACAGGTCAGCCTCCCCGATATCTCCATGCCGCCCGAAGCCCATGGTTTGCCGCGCACCGTGGTCACCTTCGACGTGTTGCCGTCGGCGCAGGCGTACCAATGTTCCCTGCTCCAGCACAGCGCCGCGGATTGGGCCACCCGCGCCTTATGCCGCTATAAAGAATTGGTCGGACAAAAACTCCTGCAATCCCTGGAACGCGAGATCAACCGTCTGGTCCAGCCGTGGGAGTGGGAGATCCACGCCGAAAATGGCACACTGACCGATACGCACTTCTTCCTCCATACCGATTATGCAGCCCACGCCTACCGAGCCATCTTGATGAACGCGGGCGCGCAGATGAACTTCGTCATCGGGAACAACCTGACCCAAAAATTATTGACCGATACCTTTTCGAGCATCCCGTCCAGTGAGAGCGCCCTGCTTCAGACGTACCGCCTGATTCCCGCCGCCTTCTCGGAATAAGCCTGCCAGGAATTTAGATGAACCAACCCACCCGTCTCCCCACCGTAGAACCCAGGAAAGCGCTCTGGTTTATCGGAGTCACTTCCCTGCTGGCTGTGGCCGTGCTGATCTGGCTCTCCGTGGCTCACCCACTCTCCGCCACAAACCTGGACTGGAATTACCTGGCCTCTTCCTCCCTGAACCTGCTGGCGTCATTGGGCGCTGCCACCGCGGGCATCATGGTCACCCGCCAATTCGACAGGGATGAGAATCCTCACCGCGTCTGGCTCAGTTTCACCATCGGTCTATGGTGCTGGGTGGTCGGCCAGGCAATCGTCTTCTGGCTCGATCTCACCTCCAGTCCGTATCCCACGGGCCTATCGATCATCGACGTGTTGTGGATCCTGGGATACATTTCCCTGGGCCTATCCTTATATTATCAATTTGTCCTGCTCTATAACGCTAGCGGAAAACGTCGGACTTCCTTCTATTTGCTGCTGATGATCGTTGTTTTTGTTGTAGCTGCCTTATTGACCAACCTGGTCATCGGCGCGGGATTGGGACAGGACGCACACTGGATCGTGGTCTTCGTCTCGGTGCTGTATCCCGTCTTCGACCTGGCAGAGGGTTCCGCGGCGATCCGCCTGTCCCTGCTCTTCGGGCGCGGACAGTGGAGCCGCCCGTGGTGGGGACTGATCCTGTTCGCCCTGGCCGACGGCATCGACACCTTTTTCTGGGTGGGCGGCTACAACCTGCTCCCCGAGACGGTGCAAAATCTGTTCAATCTGCTTTCGAGCATCTTCTCGTTCGGCGGCTATCTCGTGATCGGCTTCACCCTGCTGACGAACTATTACATCCTGCGCTACGGTCACATCAGTGGACTGTTTCGCGCCACCCAACAGCCTGCCCCTCCGCCCTCTCCCAAATCCTGATCCTAAAACGGCCGCATAACGGCCGTTTTTTCTTGCAACCGCCCCAGCGGAATCCGCGTACATCTGGATGAACAAATCTTGAAACGGAGGTTTATTCCATGAGCACACAAAGAATCGCATTACGTCGGTCCCGCTCGGACCGTATGCTGGCGGGTGTCTGCGGCGGCCTGGGCGAGTTCTTCGGGATCAGCCCCGCCTGGTTCAGGCTCGCCTTCCTGATTGCCGCCATCCCAGGCGGAGTGCCAGGCATCGCATTGTACATCCTGATGTGGCTGATCATCCCCGCGCAGTAAACAGCCAGCCAAGCCTGCTCATCTGAGCAGGCTTCCTTTATTCGGGGCAAAAACAGGGTGGAAGTCCAGCATGATATAATCCGCGCCGATGAAGACGTTAAAAATCAGTTTGCCCTATGGGCGAATTTTTTTTCAAGCAGGGATCCTTCTCCTCCTTTTCTGTTTTGCACTGGAATTCCTCGCAAGGACCCCCTGGATAACGGGGCTTTCCCTGCCGCAATCGTACGGGAGTTCACATCCGCATTTCGAGACGCAACTCACATACCTGAGGGAGCGAGCCGCGCAGGAAGGGAAGATCGACTGCATTTTCATCGGCAACTCCCAGGTCTTGTATGGCATCGACCCGTCCATCGTGGAGCAGGTTTATCGGGACAGGACAGGCCAGTCGGTCCGCTGCCAGAACTTCGGGCTGGGCGGCTTGCCTCCCATGTCGGCGGCGCCTCTCGCGCGCGTCCTGATCCAGAACTTCCATCCCTCGGTCATCATCTTCGGCACAGGCCTGTGGGACTATTCCTCTTCCAACGCCGACTCGACCAACGCCAGCCTGATGTCTTCGCCGTGGATGCAATACCAATTGGGGCGTCCCTCCCTGGACGGCTGGCTGTACGAAAATTCCCTGGCGTTTCGAACCATCTTCGGTCTGGACCGCGCCCTGAAATCGGACGACAATCAAAGTCGCGGCATCGATGCCCACGGCCACGCCAGCTACTCGGGGCAGACGGGGCTTTCCGTGTATGAGCAGCTCGAATACTTTGAGACTATCGCCAAGCGCCCCGAGCTGACCGAGCCGCAGGTCAACGGGTTGCGGGACCTGGTCGCTCTCAATTCTGAGGAGGTCAGGATCATCGTCATCGAGACGCCCTTCAACCCGATCTTCCTCGATTACAAACGCAAGGGCCGCCTGCTCTATCCCGATTTCAAACGCATGCTTGCCAACCAGACCGGCCTGACAGACGTGGATCTATGGATGACACAGGAAAGCATCCAGTTCCCACAGGAAAACTGGTACGACCTTATCCACTTGAACAAAGAAGGCTCGGCTTATTTCAGTCAGCGGTTGGGGGAATATTTGGCTTCCATCCGAGCCTTTCAACCAAGATGATTCGCCCCAAACAAGCCCCCAAATGCCCACAAATATGGGCATGATATAATCGGCGCGATGAAAACCCTGAGGATCACATTGCCGATTGGTCGGACCTTTCTTCAGGCCGCCCTGGTTTTACTCGTTTTTTGCGCAGCGCTCGAACTCTTTGCACGGACCCCTGTCGCGAAATTCCTGTTTCCAAGGGTTTCCTACGGCTCTTCACACCCACACTTTGAAGTCCAGTTGACCCGCCTCAAGGAACGGTATACCAAAGAAGGCGAAATCGATTGCATTTTTATCGGCAATTCCCAGGTCCTGTACGGGATCGACCCGTCCATGGTGGAACAGGCCTATCAAGAAAAAACGGGCCGAACGATCCGCTGCCAGAACTTCGGTCTGGGTGGGCTGACCCCGCTCACGGCGGGTCCACTCGCCAGGATGTTGATCAGGAACTTCCACCCCTCGCTGATCGTGTTCGAGACAGGCGTCCTGGATTATTCGACCTCGAGTATGGAAGGGACGGACGAAAGCATCATGTCCTCCCCGTGGATGAAGTATCAGCTGGGCCATGTCTCCCTCGATGGCTGGCTGTATGAGAACTCGTATGCGTTCCGCATGGTGGCGGGCATCGACCGCACCTTGAAGTACATCGAAGAATCCAATACCCACATCGAATGGGATGGCCACGCCAAACTCAGCGGACAGACCACCACGTCCATCGAGGATCAGATTCAATTCTTCGAGACCGCTCTCAGCACGCTGGAGATCACCGACCGTCAGGTGGGCGGGCTGGAGAATCTTTTATCGCTCAATCCAGCCGAGGTACAGGTCATCATCGTCGAGACACCCATCCACCCCACCTTCTATCAGATCAAGCGCAAGGTCCGCAACTTATACCCGACCTTCGAGAATATGCTGACCTTTCAAACCCACCAGGCGGACGCGGACCTATGGCTGACCCGCAACGAGATCGATCTCCCCGCCGAAGAGTGGCATGACCTGGCACACCTCAACGAGGAAGGGTCCATCCGCTTCAGCCTCCAGATCGGATATTTCCTCTCCCGCGTCTATACGCCGCCCTCACCCAACGAGCCTTAAAACTACCTCGATGCCCTTATGACTCAATTCTTTTCCAATCTTTCCATTACCAGCGCTGGTTTTTTTGCCTTCGTCCTGATCGTTTTCGGGACCTATTACCTGGTCCCAAAGAAGGTGCAAAACCTGGTGCTGCTGCTGGCTTCCTACCTGTTCTGCATCACCTGGGCCTGGGATTTTGCGGTCGTGCTGATCGGTTTCTCGGTGGTCAATTACTTCTTTGCGCTGAGAATCTCCGCGGCGACGGACAAGCCCAGATCGCGTTGGCTGTGGGCTGGGACCCTTCTCAACGTGGGCGTCCTGCTCTTCTATAAATATTTCGACCAGACGCAATTTTTCCTGTTCAAAGCCCTGTTCCGTCTCGGCATGACGCCGACCCAGATGGAACTCCGCATCTTGCAGCCAATTGGGATCTCGTTCTATGTGCTCCAGGCGATCTCCTACCTTGTGGATGTATACCGCCGCCAGATCCAAGCGAATCGCAATCTGTTGGAGGTCTCGCTATACCTGTCCTATTTCCCCAAGCTGATGGCGGGGCCGATCGAGCGGGCGCAGAACTTCTTCGACCAATTGCGCGCCGATCATGTGGTGGACAACCAGCAGGTCACAGACAGCCTGCTGCGCATCTTCGTGGGACTCTGCCGCAAGATCCTGATCGCTGACACCATCGCGCAGTTGCTCCCGTCTGGCCTCTTCGCCAACCCTTCGGTTTTCTCCTTCTCGGACCTCATCTTTTGGTGGTTCGTCTCGGGCATTATGATCTACAACGACTTTGCGGGATACACTGGCATTGCTCGCGGCGTGAGCGGACTGTTCGGCATCCAATTGTCCCCCAACTTCGAACAGCCGTTTTTCTCCACGGGCTTCCTCGATTTCTGGAATCGCTGGCATATGTCCCTTTCCAACTGGCTGAGGGATTATGTCTACCTGCCCGTTAGCCGCGCGATGCTGAGGCGCAACCCGAGCGGACGTTACCTACCCAATCTGATCATTCCGCCGCTGGTCACGATGGTTGTCAGCGGAATCTGGCACGGGGCGGCGTTGCACTTCATCCTATGGGGCTTCATGAACGGTCTGCTCCAGGCCTGGGAGCGCGTGGACAAGGCCTTCCGCAAATCCGCCCCGCCGCCTGCCACCCGCTGGGCCGTGGTCGGCACGATTCTCGTCCTGCTGTTGATCAACGCCCCGTTCCGCCTGGACGTTCCGCAAACCTTCGCCTTCTGGATAGGCCTCTTCCGCTGGGGTCCCTTCCAGACCTTCACCGTGGCAGCCACTCTCAAACCAATACTGGCCATCGGACTGTCCTTCTACCTTGATTGGAAACACCTCGCCACGCGGGATGAACTGGGCCTGCTCCGCCTGCCCAGGCGCACCCAGGTCTTCCTGCTGGCCGCGGGCATGTTCCTGCTCTTCCTGGCGACCCGTCAGCAGATCGCCGCACCCTTCATTTACCAGGAGTTCTAGCCATGGATCAAAACGAGATCAAAGCCAAATTGAGACAGTTCATCTGCAAGGAGATCCTCAACAACGCCGACTATCCCCTCAAGGATGACGAGGCGCTCATCACCAGCGGGTTGATGGATTCCTTCTCCCTCGCGCAGGTGGGCGTGTTCGCCGAACTCGAGTTCAACGTGTACATCCCCGATCCCGAATTGACCGTGGACCGCATGAACACCCTGAACGATATGGCCTTCCGCATCGCGGAGAAGATGTCCTCATGAACAGCGACGTCGCCAACTGCAAGACCTTGATGGACGTCCTGCTATATCACGCGGCCCATCACCCCGATCAGCTTGCCTACATCTATCTGGAGGATGGGGAAATCGACGAGCATCCCATCACCTTCCGCGAACTGGATCGACAGGCCCGCGCGTTTGCCGCCCATTTGCAGACCGTCGTCAAAGCGGGAGACCGCGCCTTGCTGCTCTATCCCTCGGGGCTGGAATTCGTCGTGGCTTTCCTGGGCTGCCTTTACGCGGACGTGATCGCCGTACCGACCACGGTGCCGCACCTGAAACGCTCCACGCCGCGCCTGCTCCTGATGATGAAGGACGCCGAGGCTCACGTAGCCTGCACGACCCAAAGCGTCCACGAGAAGATCAAGTTCCTGGCCGATGAAAATATCGAGTTCCAGAATATCCGCTGGGTGATCTCCGAGGAGGTTGACGGCGGCGGCGCGGAAAAGTGGCAGCAGCCCGAAAGTCAACCCGATAACATCGCCTTCCTTCAATACACGTCAGGTTCGACCAGCGCGCCCAAGGGCGTGATGATCACCAATTTCAACCTGATGCGCACGATCCAGGACCTGCAGTTGGGGGTCGGCTTTGAAGACGACTCGGTCATGGTTTCATGGCTGCCCATCTTCCACGACATGGGCCTGATCTTCGGCCTACTGACTCCGCTCTACGTGGGCAGGCCTTGTTACATCATGTCACCCGTCAGCTTCCTGGAAAAACCCTTCCGCTGGCTGAACACAATCTCCAGGTACAAAGGCACTCACACCGCCGCGCCGAATTTCGCCTATGAGTTGTGTGTGCGCAAGATCACCAACGAAGAAAAGAAGGAACTCCATTTGGGTCACATGGTGGCAGCCGTCAACGCTGCAGAACCTGTCCGCCTGGAGACCATGCGGGAATTTACGAAGGAATTTGCCTCGTGCGGATTCAACTACGAAATGTTCATGCCTGGGTACGGCCTGGCCGAGGCAACGGTCAAGGTCAGCAACAAGAAGCCAGGACAGGTGCCCGCGTATTGCATCCTCGACGCGAACGAGATTCAGAGGAACAAACTGGTCTTCGTCCCTGAAACGGACCCGAACGCTTACCCCAACATCGGCTGCGGCTGGACTTCCATCGGTGCTGACATTCGCATCGTGAATCCTGCCACCAACAGACTCTGCCCGCCCGACGAGGTCGGCGAGATCTGGGTCCAAAGCGACAGCGTGGCCCAGGGCTACTGGAAGCGCCCCGAGGTCAGCGAGGAGGTCTTCCGCGCGCGGCTGGCGGATTCGGGCGAGGGACCGTTCCTGCGCACAGGCGACATGGGTTTCATCCACGACGGCGAACTGTACATTGCGGGCCGCATCAAGGACATGGTCATCATCCAGGGCAGAAATTACTACCCGCAGGACATCGAACTGACCATGGAAAAATGTCACCCCGCCCTGCGCCCAAGCTGCGGAGCCGCCTTCGCCATCGACGATGGTGAGACTGAGCACCTGATCGTGGTCCACGAGGTGCGCCGCGAGTTCCGCAAGATGGAAAACTTCAAGGAAGTCGCCGACGCCATTCGCATGGCTGTGGCCAAGAATCATGGGCTGCGCGTCCATGCTGCCGCGCTGATCACGCCCTCCACCATCCACAAGACCACCAGCGGAAAGATCCAGCGCAGCGCCGTGCGCGAGGCCTTCCAGAACGACTCGCTCGAGGTTCTCTACGAGTGGCGCGCACCCGTCCTGCCTGGGAGACCAGGGTAGGAGTACTCTTTTGCCCTTTACGAAACCCGCCTTTCGCACTACAGTGAGGCGGGTTTTCTTATCATGAACCGATTCATCCGCGCCGTTCTATTCGACCTGGGCGGGACTCTGATGTATGCCCGCGATCCTTGGAAGCCGTATGAAGCCCGCGCTGACGAGGCCCTGGCGCAGCGTCTGCGCAGCCTGGGCATGGATCTGCCGTCCACCTTCGCCGCCGAGTTCCGCGAGCGCGTCCACGAATATCACGATGAGCGTGACCAAAACCTGTTCGAGACCACTTATTTTTCGGTGGTGCGCGCCATGCTGGTCGAGCGGGGATTCGCCCAGGTAACCGATTCAGCCATCCGATCCGCGCTGGATGCGCTCTTCGCAGTGACTCAGGAGAATTGGGTCCTCGAAGAAGACGCCTTGCTCACCCTGAAACTGCTCGAGTCGGCAGGCTATCGCATGGGGCTGGTCTCCAATGCGGGCGATAACCAGGATGTTTTTCAACTGGTCGAGCGCTTCCAGATCGAGCCGTTCTTCGACTTCATCCTGACCTCCGCGGCCTGCTCCTACCGCAAACCGCATCCGCGCATCTTTGAGCTGGCCTTGCTGCATTGGAACCTGCCTGCCCAGGATGCCGTGATGGTTGGCGACACGCTCGAGGCGGATGTGCTGGGCGCACAAAACGCGGGCCTGGCCAGCATCTGGGTGACGCGACGCGCCCGTCACAGCGGAAAGCCGCTCATTCAACCCGATCTGAGCGTGGCCACGCTGCTCGAGATTCCCCAACGCCTCAGCCAGCCTGATTGATTTATAATCGCTTACATGACTGACCTCTTTGACCATGCCATGCAGGAACGCATGAAGACCGAAGCGCCGCTGGCCGCGCGGATGCGTCCGCGCACGCTGGAGGAGTACATCGGTCAGGAACACATCATCGGCGAAGGCAAACTGCTGCGCCGCGCCATCGAAGCCGACAAGCTCTTCTCATCCATCATCCTGTGGGGGCCGCCAGGCACGGGCAAGACCACACTGGCGCAGGTCATCGCCAACACCACCCAGAGTCATTTCACAACCATTTCCGCCATTCTGGCGGGCAAGGCCGAGTTACGCGTCGTCATCGACGAGGCGCTCGAACGCCGCCGCCTGCACAACAAGCGCACCATCCTGTTCGTGGACGAGGTCCATCGCTGGAACAAGGCCCAACAGGACGCGCTTCTGCCGCATGTCGAGAACGGCACCTTCACCCTGATCGGCGCCACGACTGAGAATCCCTACTTCGAGGTTATCAAGGCGCTCATCTCGCGCTCGCGTGTCTTCCAGTTGCGGAATTTGAATCAACAGGAGACGGGCATCCTGCTCGACCGCGCCCTCAGTGACAGGGACCGTGGCTACGGGACCAAGCACATCGTCATCGACCCCGAGGCCCGCTCCCATTTAATCGAGGTCTCCAGCGGCGACGCGCGCAACGCGCTCAACGCCCTGGAGCTGGCCGTGGAATCCACCACCCCTGGCGCGGACGGCGTCATCCACATCACACTGGACGTGGCGCAGGAGTCGATCCAGCGCCGCGCCGTGCTGTACGACAAAGACGGTGACGCGCATTACGACACTATCAGCGCCTTCATCAAGTCCGTGCGCGGCAGCGACCCCGACGCCGCGCTGTACTGGCTGGCCAAGATGATCTATGCGGGCGAGGATCCCAAGTTCATCCTGCGCCGACTCATCATCCTGGCGGGCGAGGACATCGGCCTGGCCGACCCAATGGGGCTGGTGGTGGCCGAGTCCGCCGCGCGCGCCTTCGATTACATCGGTCTGCCCGAGGGCATCTATCCCATCGCTGAGGCCACGCTGTACCTCGCTACTGCACCCAAGTCGAACAGCGCAGGCGCATACTTCAAGGCCATGAAAAAGATCGAGGAGGAGGGACAAGTCTCCGTGCCGCGCCACCTGATGGACGGCAACCGCGACGCTGCCGCGATGGGCCACGGCAAGGACTACGTCTACCCGCACGAGAGCGAGGGACACTTCGTCCCGCAGCAATATCTACCCAAGCGTTTGCTGGGTACCTACTTCTACGCACCCTCGCAGGAAGGCTACGAAGCGGAAGTCACCGCCCGTCTCGAAGCCTGGCGCGAAGCCCAACGCAAGGCCCTCAACATCGAGCGCCGCGAGGACGTCCCCGCCCTGAGCGAGGAACAAATTGTGGAAATGAAAAGGAAAATCAAGTAATGCCTTTACTGTTGCTCATCCGTCACGGTGAAAACGACTATACCAAGACAGGCAAATTTGCGGGGCGCACGCCTGGGGTGCATCTCAACGAAAAGGGTCAGAGTCAGGCTCAGGCGTTGGGCGAAGCATTCAAGGATGCGCCGCTTAAGGCGATCTATGCCAGTCCATTGGAACGGACAATGGAAACGGCCGCTCCCATTGCATCCGCGCGCGGGCTGGAGATTATCCCCACGCCTGGGCTGCTCGAGTCGGACGTCGGCAAGTGGCAGGGACAGTCGGTGCGCCGCGCTGCGCTGTCGAAGGTCTGGAAGGTCGTCCAGCACGCGCCGTCGCGCGCGGGGCACCCAGGTGGCGAAACCTTCCAGCAGGTGCAGACGCGCATCGCCACCACGCTGAACGAGATCTGCGCAAAATACAAACCCAAAGACATCGTGGCTTGCGTCTTTCACGCCGACCCGATCAAGCTGGCAGTAGCCTATTATCTCGGCCTGCCGCTCGACCATTTCCAGCGTCTGGCGTGTGACACGGGCTCTGTCACGGCATTACACGTCAACGAAATGAGCGCACACTTACTGAAGTTCAATCAGCGTCCGCCGCTCGACTTTTTACCCAAAAAATGAGGCCCGAAAGGGATAACAACAATGATGAAATTTCTGAAACAAATGCTCGAGGAGGAAAGTTTCTCTGACCGCAGCAAGCGCATGATCCCAGCTGCCTTGTACGGCGCGCTGATCGCCACCCTCTATACGTTCACACTGACCTTCGTCAACGTGGTTTCCTATCCCAGGCTTCCACTTGGCGTGGACTGGCCGCGCACTTTGGGGATGTGGGCGGGTTACAGCCTCGCCTTTGCCGCCTTCGGTGCAATCGCGGCCTGGTTCACGGAAGAATATGCAGGCATCGTGGGCGGCGGGCTGATCTTCACCCTGCTGCTGGCGATCGTGTTTCTAATTCAATCTGGAGCGAGCAGCAGCACGATCACCACACAGTCCATCATCACCGCCATCCCGCTCGTGGGTGTGAACATGCTGGCAGCCTGGGGGCTGCGCTGGGCGGCGCATCGTCATCTGGTGATCCAACAAGAGGAACCCAAAACCCGCCGACAGGACCTGACACGGCATATCCTGATCGTGGTCCTGGTCGGATTCGTCCCAGGTTTCCTCGGGCACATGGACTCCCCCGCCGAGCAGTCGCTCACCCAATTGGACACCTACCTGCGGGCTGCCTCCACCGACTCCTCAGCCTGGTCCCATCTGCCGCTCAAGCAGGTTCCCGCCCTGCAAGACCACTTCGGCGTGGACTATAAGTTGTATCCGCGTTGGTCGGCGCTCTCGGCAGGCGCACTGGACGTAACTGTCCGTTTTGCGGACGGTTACGTTATGACTTGCCTGTTACCTGTCGGCAGCGGCTCAAGCTTCATCACGGACTGTAACGAAGGCGAGACCATCGGCACCACCCCCTAGACTCACTTCCACAATTTTGCCAATTCGCCCAGTGACTTGTAATACGGCTCGATACTGGGGATGAAGTGCCGCTCGTCCTTGGCGTGCGGGCCGATGCCAGCCTGTCCCCAAACCACGGCCTGACCGCCAGGGGCGAAGCGCGCGCTGGTGCCTGGCAGCTTGCGTCCCACCTTCGGGTCGGCGCCTGAAGCCTGATGCACAGCTTTGAGCAAGGCCGCCAATGCGGGGTTATCAGGCGAACAGGCCACACCGTTTTCCATGACGTTCATGCGCAGTTCGAGACCATTCTCCGCACAATAGGCATCGATCTTTGACTTTAAGCCTTCGACATCATCCTGCGGGATGGGACGGATCTCCACGCCCAGGATGCCCTCCGCGGCGGTAACGTTGTACACGCCAGGCGTGCCGACGTTGATGAACGGGAATTTGGCTTGCGATTGCCAGCCATCCGCAGCCCTGAGCGTGAGATGCTGGGCAAAGAGTTCGTTCAAGGCCGAGCGGGCGGCGATCAATTTCTCGCTCAAGTCGCCTGTGCCCGCCACACCGCTGTGACCCTTTGCTCCGCGCGCCAGCACGTCGAAGCGCATCACGCCGCGGTTCTCCACGCAGACTTCGCCGAAGAATTCGTTGCCCTTCTCGCCCGTGCGTTCACCTGCGACGAACAGCGACGGCACGAGTCCCAGTTCCTTCAATACGTGCGGCGTGCCCCACGATTCGGCTTCACCGTTTTCTTCGTTGCCGACCAACATCAGGGAAATGTTCGGGAACGGTTTGCCCGATTTCATCCGATCCTTCATCCACACCATGTAAGTGGCCACGACAGTCTTCATATCCGCAGCGCCGCGGCCCCACAGATAATCGCCGTCGATGCGCGGGGTAAATTGAGTATCGTCAGGCTCGGGCTCGACCACGTCGAAGTGACCCGTCAGGAGGATCTCACCCTGCCCCTTGGCCCCTCTCCCATTTTCGGGCGAGGGAAATTTCGCGTACACGGCGGGGTATTTTCCGTCGAAGTACTTGACAACAAGGCCTGCGCCGCGCAGATAGTCATCCACCAGCGAGCCCGCGCGATGGACTTCGTCCAGGCGTTCGTTCGGGCAGGCGGTGACCGAGGGGATGCGAATCAACTGCTGGGCCAGGTCGAGGATCTCGCTGGTTTTGTCGGGATAGGACACCTCAACCACGGCCTGGGTCCGCGCGCGGAAGGAGATCGGCGCCGACGCCTGACGCGCGGCATCGCGGCTGCGCTGCAGGAACTCGGTGACCTTGGACGCGTCCGCGCCGAGCGAGCCGTAATCGGCGGCGATGCGCTCCACGTCCGACTTAACCTGTACCTCGCGTTCGTAGAACAGCTCGCGCAGCAGGGTCAGCGGAACCTCGTCGTTACCGCCCAGTTCCATGTGCAGGCGGGCGCGGATCTTCTCGGAAGTGTTGCGTCCGCCATCGGACATTTCCACCAACGGGGTCAGGTCCTCCCACAGGTTGAGCGCCTCGGCCAATGGTTTGACCTCGTTGATTGTCCACTTGAGGAAGGCGCGCATGGCAATCGGCTTGCCCGTCAGCGGATTCTCGATCTCCGCACGCAGACCATGCCTGGCAGCCAGGTTCTCGTTGGCGCGGGCGCGGGCGATGTCCTCGCGGTCGTAGCGGAAGGAGCGCGCAAACTGCAGGTCGGAGTAGATGCGCAGGAGCAGGAGATGCTTGAGGGTCAGGTTGGCGATGTCGAGGTCCAGGCTGTGACCGCCCTCGTCCGAGCGGATCTCCACGCGGCCCATCGGCAGGTTGATGCGGGCCATCAGGTTCTGCTTCTCGATCTGCAGAGCCATTTCCTCGGGCGGGGTGGCTTCGCCGACGGCGTATAGTCCGCGCGTGTAGAGCGAGGTGAGCTGGTCGCTGGTGGTGGAGATGATGCGCTCGACGGGGTCGGCGAACGAGCGCGCGCGGACGGGCGTCCAGTTGTTGTTGCCGAAGCGCACGCCGCGCCGCACGAGGTCGTAGGAGATTTGCAGGTAGTCGCTGTAGGAACGGTACAGATCGGGCAGGTCGATGCTGGGCGGATTGGGGAAGGTCAGGTTGCGGATCGAGTCGAACTCGGTCAGCGCGACGACCGCCCGTCCGCCGCGGACCTCGGCCTGCATCGGCGTCGAGGCGCTGGTGGCGATGAAGAGCGAGGCGAAGGCGCGTAACAGGCGCGTGGCCGTGATGTAGAACTCGGACTTGAACTCGTCCAGGTGCTGGTCGCCGCGCTCGTTGGATGGCAGGTGCATGAAGTCCCAGGCGAAGAGCGGGTCGGGCAGCGACATGTTGGTGTGGATGCCCGTGGTCGCCAGTGTGTCGCCGTACAAGTCCACACATTTTTCGAGATAGCGCCGCTTGGCGATGGCCCAATTGCCAGGGATGGAGTGATGGCCGATGTCGGTCAGGAACAACAGGTTTCCATGCCAGTAATGCAGGCGCTCGCCGAAATGGACTCCCGCGCGATGCAGGGCGTTGATCAGCGCGGCCTCCATCAGGCGCGCCTCATAGATCGCCCCACGCGGACTGTAATACGGACGTGTGGCCCACTCGATCATCCAGTGAAAGACTTCGAGCTGGCTGAACTGCGCCTGCCAGTGCGGGATGCAATCCGCGCGCAGATAATCGACAAAGGATTGCTGGCTGGGTCCCGCGCCGACAGTCAGCAGCGGGCGCAGGTCTTCATCGAGCAGATTCCATTCCTGCTCGAAGCCGTTCAGGCCGCCTTGCGGCTTTTCTTTGATGGCCTGCTCCACGGCGAGGAGGTATTTGTCGGCGAATATTTTTGATGGCATAAGAAGAATCCTAAAATGGGATGTTGTACAGGCGAAAACTAAAAAAAGAAATGAATTATGCTAAAATTTTCAGTAAAATTGATATTCAGAAAAGTTTCAAAAACGATAGGCAAAATAATGACAACAGGACGTAACACACAACTCACTCGGCAAATAGGGGAACACCTTATTGTGGCAAAACTTGGCAGACTCGGATATATCGCCACGCCATTTGCTGGAAATGTTCCTGAGTTCGATTTGCTGATTGCCGATGAGGCTGGGCACTCAATCCCTGTTCAGGTAAAGGCAATAAATGGTGGAGCTTGGCAATTTCAAATAACGAAATTTTTAATAATTGATATCATTGATGATGTCCAGTATGTAAAAGGAAAACAGAAATTACAAAATCCAAATCTAATTTGTATTTTCGTTTTACTAAAAGATAACGAGCAAGACGAATTCTTTATCTTCCATCTAAAGGATTTACAGACATATTTCTTGAAAAACTATAAAGGTGGTCGCAGAACCAAAAATCCTATGTCACTACATTGCGCCATTCTTCCAAAAGAACTTAAGGGTTTCAAGGATAATTGGTCGTTAATTGAAAAAAATTTAATAAAAGGTTAGGATTCGTGGAAAGAGGAAAGAAACAAAGGGTCTTTCCTCTTTCTTCTTTCTTCAACCTACTTCTTCAAACTCTCCAACCCTTCCATCAACCTCTGGAAGGCGCCTTCCGTCCGTTCCACTGGCGTGGCA
>CAZGFR010000011.1:48604-49718 GCA_964524485.1 uncultured Anaerolineaceae bacterium
CAGGTGGCAGTTGCGGATGTTCGACGCGCCCAGCGACTTGGTCAGGCCGTCGAGGAACATCAGACGTTTGCGCTCCTCGGGCGTGAAATGCTTGAGGAAGGAGTTCAGGTCCATCGGCGATTCGTCGGTGACGTAGTGATACATCCAGTCGAAGAGCACGAAGGCCACGCCCGCTTCGAGGGCTGCCTTGGCCAGCGAGACCTGCTTCTCGACCGAGATGGTCAGGCCCGTGGGGTTGTCGGGATTGGTGATGACCAGCCCCGCGATTTTGCGTCCCTTCGACTCGGCAAACTTCACGCTCTCACGGATCGCATCTTCGGAATAGGCCCAGCCCTGAGCGGGATCGCCAGGCGCCCACAGCACGTTCGCGCCGACGTTGTATGGCCCCCAGTTGTACGAGATCCACGGCACGCGTGAGACCATGATCAGGTCGCCCTGACGGCCATAGCCGAGCGCCATCATCGCCTGATAGGCCTTGACCAGCGCATCGCGTCCACCCGCCGTGCCCAGCACATTGGCGGGACCCACTCCCAGGTCCGCATCCAGTTTCCAGTATTGCTCGACCACCGCCTTGCGATAGGCGTCCGTCCCGAAGGGCATGTCGTAGGCAGTGCCGTGCTCGATCTGAAGCTGCGCGGCCCGTTCGAGGATGGCCCTCGGCGTCCCAGGCAGAGAGGCGCCACCATCACCCTGAGAGGCGTCAAAGACCTTCGCGCCTGGATTCTTCTCCAGGTACACCTTGAGCGACTTGTTGATCAGGAACATGCGCGAAGGCGGGATGTCAGCCATCTGCTTGAGGTGGTCACTGACGGGGATGAGGTTCTTTTCATCCACAGCAAGGACAGGCGTGGCGTTGGACACGGACATGATAAATTCTCCTGGGGGTAAAAATAACGCCCCGATTTCTCGGGGCGTTTGGTGTACCTAGCTTGCTTGAACCTGTCGCAGTTCATCAGGCAACCACCAACACCCCGCCACCGAATTGGTGCGAGTGATAGTGGTAGTCACATCAACCATAAGCTGTCTGGACATTGCGCGCAAGGATACCACCGCGGTGGGCATGCGTCAAGAACAGATTTTAAATCCCGTAGCCGCCCGCCACTTCCAGCTCCGC
>CAZGFR010000011.1:49818-52861 GCA_964524485.1 uncultured Anaerolineaceae bacterium
CCAGCTCCGCCGCCTGCTTGAGAATATGGACCAGTTCACCGCGCTTGCCCAATTGGGCCACCAATCTTCCTGTCATTGCATACATGGGAGTTCCTTCCGTTCGGCATGATATCAACAAAAACCGCGAAGTCCATTCGATGGCCTTCGCGGAAAGCAGTGGATTACTTGTTGAAGGCAGGATCCATGCTGGTGTACAAGGCCAGAAGATTGCCCGTCGGGTCCTTGAAGAGGCCGAACCAACCCGTTCCAGGGATCTCCATTTTTGGGTGGACCACCGTCCCGCCAAGTTCGGTCACGCGCTTCAGGTCGGCCTCGATGTCGTCGCTGTCGATGTAGACCAGCACCTGGCCGACGGGATACTCCTCCGAGGCCTGGTTGAATCCCCCGCCAAAGCCGCCGCCGTCCTCCCACATGGTGTAGTTGAACTCGGGTACGTGCTGCATCTTCCAGCCGAAGAGCGCCTCATAGAATTTGGCAGCATCTCCCACGCTGGCGGCGGGAATCTCGATATGGACGACATTGCGCTTGGACATCTTTTTTCTCCTGGGTAAATTTGGATAATCGATGTCCTTATTTTAGAATTTTTGTTCTAATCAGTCAAGCGCCAGATGTGGGGATTTTTCACGACAGCCGCCAGATATGGCTACTCGTACTTCAAAGCCTGGACGGGGATCATGGTCGCCGCGCGAAGGGCGGGATACAAGCCCGAGATCATCCCGATGAACGTGGCAAAGGCCAGGGCAAACAGGGGCAACCAGGCGGGCGTATAGACGGCTACGCTCGGCGGAGGTCCGCCCTGCTGCGTGGACTGGTTCGCCAGGTAGACGATGGCCAGCACGTTGAGAGCCTGTCCCGCCAGCCAGCCGATGACCACGCCGCCCAATCCGCCAAGGAATCCGATCCCCGCCGCCTCCCCGAGGAAGATCGACAGCACGTCACGGTTGGTCGCGCCGACCGCCTTCATCAGGCCGATCTCACGCGTGCGCTCCAGAATGGACATGGTCATCGTGTTTGCAATTCCGATGGCGGCCACCAACAGCGCGATCGCGCCCATGCCGCCGAAGATGACCTGCAATACCATGTAGAAATTGTTCAAGCCTTCCACAAAGGACTGCATGGTAAAGGCCTGAAAACCCATCGCAATGATCTGGTCGGCAATGTCGAGCGCCTGCTTGGCATCCGCCACCTTGACGATGACCTGGTTATAGCCATCCTTGTTGTAGTTGATCTTGGTTCCATTGGCCCACTCATTCAGCGTTTTGACGTCGCTGAAAGGGATGAACACCGACCAATCCGAGTCGTCGCCCTTTTCCGTCAACACCCCGGTCACGCGCATGCTCAGGTTCTTACGGATCTCGTTGCCTTCCGCGTCCCATTTGATGGCCGTGATCTGGAGCTGTTGGTCGTACAGGTCGGGCGGCGGAGGCGGTTCCTGGCCCGGGCGCAGGCGCGGGTCATAGAAGTTGGCGGCCACCATCGCACCAATCACCACGCCGCCGCGCTTCACCTCCGTGCTGCCCTGCTGCGCCTCCAATCCCAACAGGGACAGGTCAGGCGTGTCCACACCGCGCAGGCTCGAATTGCCTTCGAGACGCTGATATTTCATGACCATCATGGAATAGAAATATTCCTGCGGGATAACGGCCACCACGCCCGGGATGGCGCGGATATCGTCCAGCGCGGAGTTGGTCAATTTGGGCAGGTCAGACTGGCCGCCGCCCCCACCACCGCCTCCACCCATGGCGAATCCCCCTCCCCCCATCATCATGCCGCCCTCGCCATACGAAGGCGAGACCTGGATAAGGGTCAGATCGCCAATGCCGTACAATTGCTCGTTGGCGTTCTTCTGCAAGCCGATGGCCAGCGACACGAGGATCACCACCGCCGCCGTGCCGATCACGACGCCGATGGCGGTCAACGCCACGCGCGCTTTGCGACGGTTGAGATTGCCGGTGATGAGCCGCAACAGATCGAGGAATTTCACAGCCTATCCTTTGCCGCCCCCGCCCCCACCGCCGCCGGGCTGGATGGGAACAGGCATTTCCGTCGGCCCGCCCTCGATGGCAGGCGAAGTGGACGGCGTGCCGCTATCCAGCCCAAATAAGCCTAAGATGAAGCGCCAGACCTTTTGAAGGAAAGTCTCCTCGGTCGGAGGGAGGACTTCTCCTCCGCCACCGCCGCCATTGCCTTCCATGCCCGGCTCAAGGGTGGGACCTGCAGAACCTTCCTCGACGGTCAGGCCGAGGGTCTTGGTGATGGTGCGAGGCTGATTGAAGTCGTCGGTGTACTCGATGGTCAGGGTCAGCTTGAGGGGTCCAGCCGTGTCGGGGATGACGGAACCGTCGAAGGTGAAATATCCGCCCGCGTCGAGCGATCCCACCAGCGCGGTCTCGGTTTCCATCTTCCCGTTATCGGTGGATAGGGTCATGTTGCCCAGCACGGCAGTGCGCTTGCCCAGGTTCACCACCTGGATCGGCAGGGCATTCGACTGGCCCGCGAAGAGCGAGCCCGGGTCGCGATAGAAACTGATGTCCACTTTCGGCAGGCTGTAGACCAGCAGGGTGATGACCTGGTCGTCGTCGACCACTTCCCCTTTGTCGTTAACGTAGGAGAAGGTGATCTTCATCGGGTACGCGCCCGGCGCAGTGGAAACGTTGACGATCAGATTTTGCGAGACCTGCAACTTGCCCCCGGCTGGGATGTTGCCGAGGGATTGGATGTTCGAGGTGCCAACTGGCGCAAAATTGGTAAATTCACCGCTCCCGCCCGAGACCCCGCCCGGCTGGGGCGTTCCGCCGCTCGAACCCGAGGAGCCGCCGCCCACGATCATGGTGACGCTCTTGGCAGCGGAGTTCCCCATGTTCTCGACAGTCATGGTCAATTTGAAGGTTTCGCCCGGCTCGAGCGGGTCCACGCTGGAGGTGTAACTGGTAATGACCAGTTGGGCGGTCTTGACCCCGGTGGGCGTGGCGGTGACGTACACTCCGCTCGACCCGCCCGCGGCAGGGACGCTAAGGGTGAACTTGTCGGAGTAAGCCGTGCC
>CAZGFR010000011.1:52961-55457 GCA_964524485.1 uncultured Anaerolineaceae bacterium
CTCCATTCGCTAATCGGACGGCAACGGGGCTTCCAGCGCCGCCGATTGATACTCGGCTTCGCTGACTACCTTCCCGTCGAGCAGGAAGACCTTGTGGGTGGCGAAGCGCGTCATGCGCGGATCGTGGGTCACGACCAGCACCGTCCGCCCGCTGCGATGCAGGTCGGAGAGCATCTGCATGACGGTCACGCCGCTGGTTGTGTCGAGGTTGCCCGTCGGCTCGTCGGCCAGGATCAGGGTCGGGTCGTTGACCAGGGCGCGGGCGATGGCCACGCGCTGCTGCTGTCCGCCCGAGAGTTCGCTCGGCTTGTGGTGGCCTCGGTCGGCCAACCCTACCTGCGAGAGCAGGCGCGAAGCGCGCTCCCGCCGCTGGGCAGCGGAGACGCCCGCAAATTGCATGGGGAAGGCCACGTTCTCCCAGGCGGACATGCTTTGCACCAGGTTGAAGGACTGAAAGATGAATCCCATCTTGTCACGGCGGAAGACCGCCAGGCGGTTCTCGTCCATCGTGTCGAGGCGCTGGTCCTCGATCCAGATCTCACCGCCCGAGGGACGGTCCAGGCCGCCCAGCAGGTAGAGCAGGCTGCTCTTGCCCGAGCCCGAAGGACCCATCACCACGGTGAAGGTGTGCGGCTCGATGGCGATATCCACACCGTCCAGTGCGCGGACGGTGGTCCCACCCATCTGGTAGTGACGGGTCAGCCCCACCACGCGGATCAAAGGTTCGGTCATGGATTAGAAGAAGGGCCGCTGGATGGCCGTCCCACCCAAGCTGGAGGTCAACGTCCCCAGGCCCGACCAGGCTGCCAGGATCAATCCCAGCACGATCAGCACCCCCAGGATGGTCTTGCCCTGGGAGAGCGTATCGACCAGGAAGAAGCCCACCATCAACAGGAGCATCTGCCAGACAAGGAAGATGTCCACGTGGGAAAGCAGTTGGGAAAGGAAGCCTGCCTCCGTTGCGAAGCCCGAAAGCCCGGGGCTGGCAATCGGATGCTGGACGACCAGCATGAAGACCACGCGCAGGATATCGCGCAGGGCGAACGGGAGCGTCGCCCAGGCGGTCACGTGCAGCGCGCCGCTCATCGTGCCGCGCCCGCCCAACAGCGTGGAGGCCAGGTGCATCAGTCCGCCCAACGCCAGCCATCCCAGCCAGAGCGAGACCAGCGACCCGACCAGCGGGATGACGTACACGAAGGTCGGGCCAGACATGGCCTGCTGGGCCGAGTAGTAGTTTTGCTGCATCTCGGGCGTCCAGTACTGAAAATCAGGCGGCAGGGTCGCGGTGCCCATCTGGGCGGCGCGCGCGGTCAGAAATCCGCTGACGAGCACCACCAGCAAGGCCGTGACGCTCAGGATGAGCATCGGCGTCTGCCAGGCGGGCTGCCCCTCGGCGGCGATCCGCTCGAACAGGCTGCGGGGACGCAGGAAGAGGGCCAGGACTTGGGAAAAGTCGAGGCGTTTTTTGGGGGTAGGGAGAATGGTCGTTTCGGTCATAGCGGGGGCCCCTCCACAATTTCGTCATTCTAACACGCTTTCGGGCTAACCCCTTAAACGCCGAATCGGTCAGGTTGGTTCCCGACCGATTCGGTAAAAATGCGTCCAGAATTTGATTAACGGCTCAGTTCAGGTCGAACAGGTCCGTTTTCGCGCGGAATCCCGGTCCGATGGGCGGATAGGCGCGCATGAAGGTCTCAATGCCGTCAAACATGCGGAAGAAGGTGCCGACGAAGCCGCGCCGCATCTGCCCGCCGCCCTGGCTGGCGTGGCAGGCGCTGGCCTGTTCCTTGTGCCCGGTCACGGACTTGTAGTTGATGCGCGCGTGGACGGGGAAATCCACCTCGGCCAGTGAGACCAGGTCGATGTCTCCGTTGCGGCCCCATTTGCGCGGATCCTTGCCGAACAGGCGCAGCAGGCGCACGCCAAACTTGAACAGTCCGCGCGGGATGGTGTGAAAATACAACGCCGACGGCTGGTACGGGGCGCCCGCCTCGGGGTGGAAGGAGGCGTCCGCGGCCTTCTCGAAGGCCAGCACCGTCGCGTTGTGGATGTGGATATGGTCGGGGTGGCGGTATCCGCCGATCGGGTCGAAGGTCAGCACCACGTCAGGCTTGACCTCGCGGATATGGCGCACCACCTTGGCGGCTACCTCGTCGATGGGATGGTTGATCTGCGCATCGGGATGCTGGTTGTCCACCATGCCAGGCATGCCCGAGTCGCGGTAACCGAGGAAGAAGACATCCTTCAAGCCCAGGTGACCTGCCGCGCAGCGCAACTCGCCCTCACGCAACTCGGCGATGGTGGTAAAGCCTTTCAGATGTTCGTCGTCCACCGTGCCCGCCTCGCCGCGCGTGGCGCAGGCCAGGTACACGTCCGCGCCCTGGGAGGCATACAAGGCCAGCGTGCCGCCCATGCCAAAGGATTCATCGTCGGGGTGGGCCAGCACAGCCAGGATGGTCTTTTGCTTGTTCATGTTGCGATTCCTCTCGTAAATAA
>CAZGFR010000012.1:0-11728 GCA_964524485.1 uncultured Anaerolineaceae bacterium
ATGGCTGTCTTCCTCGTCCGTACCTTCCAACTCCCGCTCCCATAAAGAGTGTGAGACTCCATAACGGTTTGTAGCAAGTCCGCCTGCCGCAGAATTCTGCGGCAGGCGTTTTCCTTGTTGCAGGCAGATACCGCCCGGGTTAAAATCCAACCCATGCCATCCCTCTCGGACAAACTCAAGGCGCTGGGCGTCAAGGTGGGGACGGGCGACCTGCCCGCTCCCCAGGCGGACAAGTCCCACAAAATCGACTCAGTCGTGGCGGGGCGCTATCGCTCCACGCGGCAGGGAGAGGTCTTCGTGGCGGAGCAGACCTTCGGTCCGGACTATCGCCACGGTACGGCTCCGCTGACGTCGGCGCATCCGCTGACGGTCATCGCCCAATGGGCCGCCGATTCCCGCATCCAGGAATTGCCGCTCGAGTCGCTGGCCTTCCTCGACACCGAGACCAGCGGCATGGCAGGCGGAACGGGCACCTACGCCTTCATGGTTGGGGTGGCGCGCTTCGTGGGCGACCAGTTCCAACTGGCGCAGTTCTTGCTGCGCGATCCCTCGGAGGAGCCTGCGTTGCTCGAAGGCCTGGCGGATTTCCTCGCGCCGTGCCAGGCATTGGTGACCTTCAACGGCAAGACCTTCGACGCGCCGCTGCTGCGCACGCGTTATACCCTGCACCATATCCCCAACCCCTTCGCCGACTTTGCCCACATCGACCTGCTGCCGCTGGCCCGCCGCCTGTGGCGCGACCGCCTGCCCAGCCGCGCGTTGAAATATCTGGAAGAGAACATCCTCGGCCTGCCGCGCACCTCCGAGGAAGTGCCCGGCTACGAGATCCCCTGGCTGTATTTCGATTACTTACGGACAGGGGACGCCTCGCCGCTCAAGGGTGTCTTCTATCACAACGCCATGGACGTGGTGGCGATGGCCGCCCTGCTGGGCCACGTCAACGATCTGCTGACCGACCCGTTCGGCGGCCGCGTGGAACACGGCCTGGACTTCGTGGCGCTCGGCAAACTGTTCGAGGATTTGGGCCGCTGGGAGGAGGCGGTGCAACTCTATGAGCGGGGACTGGAATCCAACTTAACGGAGGCAGATTTCGGGCTGGCGGTGAAGCGGCATTCCATCCTGCAAAAGCGGCGCGGGGACCTGGCGGAAGCCGTCCGCTGGTGGGAACAGGCTGCCGAGCGCGGGCACGTCTACGCCTGCATCGAACTGGCCAAGCATTACGAGCACCGCGAACGCGATCCGCAGCAGGCGCTGCACTGGGCGATGGCCGCGCGCGAGTTGGTCCATGAGCAGGACCTTCCGCCCTACATCCGCCGTCACTGGCTGGAAGAGATCGATCACCGCCTCACGCGCCTGGAGCGCAAGGCAGGTTCGGGCAAGTGACTTCGAGTGTGGGGATCATGCCTTTGCAATGATTGAAAAGCCTGCTTGCCTTATAATTTTCTTATCCGACCGTAAGGATTCAGAATGAGTTTCGAATACTCCCCCTACGTCCCACCCCTGATCGCCGCGACGCTGATTGCGGTTTGGGCCATGCTGTACATGTGGCCGCACCGCAAAAAGAGGGGGACGCCCATGCTCATCATGCTGGCAGCGGGAATCTTCGTGTGGACGCTGGGGTATGCGCTGGAGATCGCCGGCGCGGACCTGGCCACCAAGGTCTTCTGGGGCAAGATGCAATATCTGGGGATCGCCACCCTGCCGCTGGCCTGGGTATTCTTCACGATCCTCTACACGATCCCATCCTACCGCCTGACGCAGAGGAACATGGTCTGGGCCATCCTGCCGGGTTTGGTATCGCTGGTCACGCTGATCCTGGTGGCGACCACCGAGCAGCACGGCCTGATTTGGAAAAGTTACAAGGTTCAGCAGTATGCCGGTTTCTCGGCGCTTGGCATAGAGCACGGTCCCCTATTCACGGTCTATTGGGTCTACGCCATGCTGATGATGGTGGGCGGGACAGTCATGCTGGTGCGCTCGTTGGCCCGCACGCGCGGCGCGTTCCGTGGGCAGCGAGCATTGTTTTTTCTGGCCGCCCTGGCGCCTCTCTCGGGCAGTGTCATTTATGTAATCTTCAAAAGCGACCTCGACCTGACCCCCTTCGGGTTCACGGTCAGCCTGGCGGCTTTTGCGTGGGCCAGCTTCGGCTTCCGCTTGATGGACATCACCCCCATCGCGCGTGACGCGGTCATGGACGCCATGCGCGAAGGCATGATCGTGCTCGACGCGCGCGGCAATATCGTGGACATTAACAACGCGGCGGCCCGTATGATCGGCGTTCCGGCGGCGGACGCTGTCGGAAAGGATGCCCAGGCTGTCTTCCAGCCGTGGTCGCATCTGGTGGAGCGTTTCCGCGACCCGGTCGAGATCAAGGATGAGATCTCGGTGGGACGCGGCGAGGCCAGCCGACGCTACGAGGTGCGAATCTCCCCGCTGCTCGACCGCGAGAACCAGTTGGCGGGACGCATCATCCTGTTGCGCACCATGGACGAGGACATCCCTCAACCGCGCTTCGCGCCCAGCCCGGACCCGAATGCGGGTTCCCGCCCCAGTTCGGGATCCTACGCCAACACCATTCCACTCGAGAGCACGGTGGCGGCCAAACCGAATCGCTTGTGGGCAGGGCTGAAGAATTTCTTCTATCCCCCGATCGATAAAGACCTGTCCATCCCGCCCAATGTCAACCCCGTCTGGCACCAGATCCGCGAACAACTGCTGACCACGATCCTGAGAGCTGCGGCAACCGTACGGACTCTGGCCCTCCTGGGGACGATCTTGACCGCGGCCGAGGTCACCAGCATGGATGTCGCCTTCGGCGTGGCCATCCTCTTCTTCTGGGCCCTGGGACTGGCGCGGAAGATCCAGTATGACCTGCGGGCGGGTATCTTCCTGGCCATGATCTACAGCCTCGGGATCATCGAAACACTGAACTATGGCCTCTCGATGCAAAGCGCGGTCTTCTTCACGACCTTTGTCATCGTCTCGGCGGTGTTGGTCACGCGCCGTCGGGTACTTTTCACGTTCGCGTTGACGCTCGTCACACTGGGTACATTCGCCGCGCTGATCACCACGAAATTATTCACCCCGTTCCAAAAGGTCACCATCGGAACGCCATTTCTGCGGACTCCGCCGCCCGAGGTGCTTGGCCTGCTGGTCTTTGCGGTCGGCATGTCGGTCATTTTGATCTTCATCGTCATGCTGCTCGAAAACCTGAATAACGCCTGGCAGAAAGAGGCCCAGGCCTTCAACCTGTTGCAGCAGGAACGTGACCTGCTCGAGCAGCGCGTCGCGGACCGCACCAGCGCCCTGGTTGAGGCGCGCGACAAGGCCGAGAAGACCAGCAACACCCTGCGCAAGTACTTCCGCGCCATCGAACAAAGCGGCAGCACCATCGTCATCACCGACACGAACGGCAACATCGAATATGCCAATCCCCGCTTCGAACAGACCACCGGATATTCCGTGGCCGAGGCAATAGGCAAAAATCAGCGCATCCTGAAATCGGGACGCCAATCCAGTGAATACTATCGGCAGATGTGGGACACGATCAACTCTGGACAGGTCTGGAACGGCGAATTCCAAAACCGCCGCAAGGACGGCTCGTTGTATTGGGAATATGCCACCGTCGCCCCAGTCACAAATGCGGAAGGCATCATCACCAACTATGTGGCCATCAAGGAAGATATCACCGAGCGAAAATCCACCGAGGAACAATTGTTGCGCCTTTCCCAAGCGGTGGAACAAAGCGGCAACACGGTCATCGTGATGGATCGCAGCGGCCAGATCGAATACGTCAACCCGAAATTCACCGAGGTGACCGGGTATACCGCCGAAGAGGCCTTCGGCCGCTCACCCATCGCCCTGATGAACGGATTCGGCACCGCGCCCGATTTCACCCACGACGAGTGGTGGGTGACCGTCAACAGCGGGCAGATCTGGCACGGCGAGTTCCACAACCACCGCAAGGACGGCAGTCTGTTCTGGGAATCGGCCACCATCGCACCGGTCCACGGCCGCGATGGTGAGATCATCAACTTCGTGGAGATCAAGCAGGACGTCAGCGAGCAGAAGATCCTTCAGGAGAAATTGCAGAAGCAGAATGATTACCTCTCCACCCTGCACCAGGTGACGCTCGACCTGCTCAACCGCCGCGACCTGAACGACCTGCTGCAGGTGGTGGTGGAGCGCTCTGCCGTTCTACTGGATGCCCCCTTCAGCGAGCTGATGCTCGAAGAAGGGGGCGCGCTGGTGGTTGAGGCTTTCACCGCCAACCGGCCCGGGCTCAAGGGTGACCGCGTCACGCGCGAAGAGGCGCGGCTCTCCTGGCTGGCCTACGACACGCAGGAGCCGATCGTCCTCGACGATTACGCCACCTGGGAGCACCGCCGCCAGATGTATCCGCTGGACCTGCACGCCACCGCCGACTTCCCCGTCATGGCGGGCGATCGCTGCCTGGGCGTGCTCTCGCTGGGGCGCTCCCAGCCGGGCTATCGCTTCACCGCCGAACAGACCCAGACCGGCATCCTGTTCGCCCGCCTGGCAGCGCTCGTGCTCGATAATGCCAGCCTGTACGACTCGGCCATGCGCGAGATCGCCGAGCGCAAACGCGCCGAGGCCCTGCTGCAGGAAAGCGAGGCCCGCTTCCGCCAGATCGTGGAGAGCGCCAGCGACGTCATCTACCGCGCCGACACGGACGGGCGCTTCACCTACGTCAACCCGGCGGCCCTCAGACTGCTGAATTTCTCCAACGAGGAGCAGATGCTCGGCCGCCATTACCTTGAGATCGCCGCACCCGAATTCCGTACGCGGGTAAAGCGCTTCTACGAACGCCAGTTCCTCAGCAAGACCCGCGCCTCCTACTTCGAGTTTCCGGTCGTCACCGTGGACGGGCAGATCGTATGGATCGGCCAGAGCGTACAGCTCATCATGGACGGCGACCAGGTGACCGGCTTCCAGGCCGTGGCCCGCGACATCACCAGCCTCAAGCAGGCCCAGGAAGCCCTGGCCCTCTCCCGCGACCAGGCCCTCGACGCCAGCCGCTTCAAAAGCCAGCTGCTTTCGAGAGTCAGCCATGAATTGCGCACCCCGCTGGGCGGCATCCTCGGCTACGTGGAACTGCTCGAATATGGCGCATATGGTCCGCTCAACGAGGAACAGCACAACGCGGCGAAGAACATCATCGAAAGCACCCAGTACCTGACCGGCATGGTCAACGACCTGCTGGACGAGGCCCAGATCGAATCCCGCTCCCTCGGCTTGTACGAAAATTACTTCCGCCCCGCCGACCTGCTCGAGAAGGTCCGCGCCACCATGTCTGTACTGGCAGAGAAAAAGGGATTATCCTTCCACGTGCACCTCGACCCCGACCTGCCCGAAGAACTCTATGGCGATTTCAACCGCCTGCAGCAGGTCATCCTCAACCTGGGCGGAAACGCCATCAAGTTCACCGAAACGGGCGAGGTCAGCATCCGCCTGTGGCGCCCGTCGCCGGTGCACTGGTCCATCGAGGTGCGCGACAGCGGCGTGGGCATCCCCGCCGCCGACCGCCAGCACATCTTCGAACCGTTCCGCCAGGTGAGCAATTCCATCACCCGTGAGAATCGCGGATCAGGCCTGGGCCTGGCCATCACCCGCCAACTGATCGAGCTGATGGGAGGCCAGATCCGCCTCGAAAGCGAAGTCGGAACAGGCAGCCTGTTCACCGTCACCTTGCCCATTGTCAACCCACCCGGAGAATAAGACCATGACCCAACGCTATGCCCTCGTGATCGAAGATGACCCTAAATTGGGGGTGATCTACCGAACCGCCCTGCAGCAGGCGGGATACGAAACCGACCTGGACGAGAACGGGAACCGCTACCGTGCCATGCTAAATGCCCGCCGCCCGGACCTGGTCATCCTCGACCTGCATCTGCCCTTCGCCGCCGGCAGCGAGGTCCTCGACGAGATCCGCGCCAAGTATCCGGACACGATCGTGGCCGTCGTCACCGCCGACTTCATCAAAGCCAGAAACCTCACCACCAAGGCCGACCATATCCTGATCAAGCCGGTCAGCGTGGCCAGCCTGCTGAAATTGGCCGAGTCGGTCAAAGGCTGAGATATTCCCGCCCAGTATTCCATCAAGAATGAAAAGGAATAGCCCTGTCCCGGGGCTATTTTTATTTGGGTGATAAAATTAGTCCAGGAGGAAGCCATGGCAAAAGCAATCGACGAACTGGTACGCATGCACGACATCGAAACCCTGTACGAACTGATGGCCGAGGATGAGGACTGGATGATCCAGCTCGACGCAGCCGAAGGGCTGGTCAAACTCAACGACCGCCGCGGGTACGAGTTCCTGGTCAGCGCCTCACAAAGCGAGGACGAGGAGGTGCGCGATGTGGCCCGCGAAATCCTGGATACGCCCGTCTTGCGCGACATGAAGGCGCAGATGGATGCCGAGTCCGCCCGCGCGCGCCAGGTCCACTTCGAGACCGCGCATAAACGCCTGCAAAAAGGCGCAAAGGTCTTCCGCTACAGGATGGTCTATCTGCCTGCGGGCGAGATCATGAGCGAGGACACCCTGGGCGAAGGCTTCGACGTGCCCGCTCTCGACAACTTTGGGCTCGAAGGTTGGGAAGTGGTCAACATGCTGCCCCGCCGCAGTGCCGTGCTGGTAGGCAGCGTGGACGATCACTTCGTGGGCGCTTACTTCCTGCTAAAACGCGAGGTTCGCCCCGACGAGGCCGCCGAACTGGAGAAATAGCCGTCCCCGGTCCGAGCAACTTTTTGGCTCATCGCGCATCTGAAAGAAAAACCGAAATTGTGAGGTCCCATGCCGAAAAAATCATACCGCCGCGAGCGCACCTCGCGCAACCGTTTCAGTTCTTTCATGCGCCGTCCCATGGTGCAGTTTGGCGTCCTGCTCGTGATCGCTTTGATCGTCGTCGTGATCGCCTTGTTCGGCAGCGCCAACTCGGGAAAACTGCCCGCCGAGATCAGCGTGCAGGAGGCCTATCAGAAGTACCAGCAGGGCGTCTTCCTGCTCGACGTGCGTGAGCCTGAAGAGTGGAACGAGTACCACGTCCCGAACACCACGCTTATCCCGTTAGGCGAACTGGCCAGCCGCCTTGCCGAACTGCCAAAGGACCGCGAGATCGTGGTGGTCTGCCGCTCGGGCAACCGCAGCCAGGAGGGTCGCGACATCCTGCTGCAGGCGGGTTTCAATGCCACCAGCATGGCAGGCGGATTGAAAACCTGGAGTTCGATGGGCTACCCCACCGTCAGTGGGCCGTAAGGTCCGAGCCCAAAAAGGTGACGCACTCCTGCGTCACCTTTTTTGATTCACTTGACAGGCCTGGATGCGGCGATTACACTATTGAAAATGATTTTCAATATCAAAGAGACTGACCATGACTGCTGAACTCTGGCTGACCCAATTACATGAAAACGGCTACCGTCTCACCGATGCGCGCCGCGCTGTGGTCGAGATCGTGGAGCAATCTGCGCGCGCCCTGACGCCCGTCGAGGTCTATGACCAGGCGCGCAGGAAATATCGCGCGCTGGGGCTGGTCACGGTCTATCGCACGCTGGAGAAACTCGAGGAGTTGCACCTCATCCAGCGCGTGCATCAGCCGCAGGGCTGCCAGGCCTTCATCTCGGCGGGACAGGGCCATCAGCATCTGCTGCTATGTCAGAATTGCGGCCAGGTGGAATTTTTCGACGGCGACGATCTGGACGCGCTGACGAAGTCCATCGCGCGCAAGACAGGCTACCAGATCAACGAGCACTGGCTGCAACTCTTCGGCCTGTGCAAGGATTGCCGCAAGGACTAAAATCGCCATCCCCCGTGAACAGCGGGGGATAAAAAGGAACACAGATGAAAAAGGTTTTCAATTCCATTAATGCATTTATATTGCTGACTCTTCTCCTAAGCGCCTGTACAGCCCCTGCTCCGCAAACAAACACGGGCGGCCTGTACGTGTTGGCAACCACCACCTTCCTGGCGGATATTGCCCGCAACGTGGCAGGCGACCGCGCGCAGGTCGAGTCGCTGCTGCCGGTCGGCGCGGACCCGCATGCCTACCAGGCAGCGCCGTCAGATGTGGCCAGGATTGCCAAGAGCACGGTGTTGATCCAAAACGGCATCGAGTATGAGCATTTCCTGAAACCCCTGCTGGAAAACGCGGGCGGCCAACGGCTGATCATCACCGCCACGGATGGGTTGACGCCGAATCAAATGGACAGCAAGGAGACGCCGGGGCAGAAGGTCGGCGACCCACACCTTTGGCTGGACCCCGTGCTGGTCGTCACCTACGTGGAGAACATCCGCGATGGGTTGATCCAGGTTGATCCCGCGGGCGCGGAGACCTATAAGGCCAACGCCGATGCATACATCGCGCAACTCAAGGACCTGGACGCCTGGATTCGGACGCAGGTGGAAACCGTCCCTGCCGAGCGCCGTCTATTGGTGACCAACCACGAGGCGCTGGGATATTTCGCTCAGGAGTACGGATTCACCGTCGTGGGCAGCATCCTGCCGAGCCTGAGTTCCGAGGCCAGCGCTTCGGCGCAGGAGATCGCTGCCTCGGTGGACGCGATCAAGGCCTCGGGCGCGCCCGTCATCTTCCTCGGTGACGTGGAAAACGCCAAGCTGGCCGAACAGATCGCTTCGGAGACGGGGGTCCAGGTGGTCAACGACCTGCATCTTGAGTCATTGACCGACGGCGCGCCTGCTGCTACTTATATCGAGATGATGAAATATAATGTCACACGCATTATCGAAGCGCTGAAATAAGCGGAAAGGTAAGGGCGGCGCATCTCGGGTCGCCCAAAAATTGTCATGACGCATACCCCACATCGACTCGAGATCGACAATATCAGCATCGGTTACGGCGACAAGATCATCCTGCGTGACCTGAGTTTTCAGGTGCCGCACGGCGCGCGCGTGGCTGTGGTGGGACCGAACGGCGCGGGCAAGTCCACGCTATTCAAGGCCCTGGTCGGCATCCTGCCGCTGCAAAGCGGACGCATCCTCATCCACGGCGAAGTGCTGGGCGCACACAAGGACTGCGTGGCCTACATCCCGCAGCGCGAAGACGTGGACCGGCGCTTCCCCGTCACCGTCAGCGACGTGGTGATGATGGGGCGCTACGGCCAGATGGGCTGGCTCAGCCGTCCGTCGAGCCGCGACAAGGAAGTCGTGCGAAACAGCCTCGCGCGCATGGGTATCGCCGACCTGGCCTCACGCTCCATCGGTCAGCTCTCGGGCGGGCAGCAACAACGCGCTTTCCTCGCGCGGGCCATCGCCCAGGAGCCGCACATCCTGTTGATGGACGAGCCCTTCACGGGCGTGGATGTCACCACGCAGGAGATGACCCTCAACCTGCTCGACCATTTGCAGGATCAACAGGTCACGACCATCGTCTCGACCCACGACCTGAACCTGGCCGCTGCGCGCTTCGACCTGGCGCTGCTGCTCAACCATCAACTGATCGCCTTCGGCACCCCGCAGGAAGTCTTCAAGCAGGAGAATCTCCAACGCGCCTTCGGCAGTTCGCTGCTGGTCATGGAAAACGGAACCATGCTGGTGGACGAGTGTTGCCCGGGCGACGAGGAACACGAGCACCATCATCACACGGAGGCTCGATGAACTGGCTGCTCGAACCTCTCACCTATGAATTCATGCAGCGCGGACTGCTGGCCTCGGTCATCGTCGGCGTGTTGTGCGCGGTGATGGGAACCTACGTGGTGCTGCGCGGCATGGCCTTCCTCGGCGATGCAATGGCACACGCCATCCTGCCCGGGGTGGCGATTGCCTACATCCTGCGCGGCGACCTGTTGATCGGCGCGGGCGTGGCGGCTGTGGTCATCGCCCTGAGCATTGGCTTCTTCTCGAAGGAAGGCACGGTCAAGGAGGATACCGCCATCGGCATCCTGTTCGCGGCAGCGCTCTCGCTGGGCGTGGCGTTGATCAGCACCATGCAGACCTACGCCGTGGACTTGAGTCACATCCTGTTCGGGAACGTGTTGGGCGTCAGCGTCTCGGACCTGTGGCTGATCGGCGGCCTCAGCCTGGGCATCCTGCTGATCGTGGTAGCGCTCTTCAAGCCCTTCCTGGTCATCTCCTTCGACCCCGTGCTGGCGGCCACCCTGCGCCTGCCCGCCGAACTGTTGCGGAATCTCATGCTGGTGCTGCTGGCACTGACCGTGGTGGTCTCGCTGCAAACCGTGGGCGTCAGCCTGGCGGCCGCCATGCTGGTCACGCCCGCCGCGACGGCTTATCTCGTCACCCGCCGCCTCGCGCCGATGATGCTGGTCTCGGCCCTGATCGGTGCGGTCTCGTCAGTAGTTGGGTTGTACATCAGCTACTACTTCAACATCGTTTCGGGCTCGTCGGTGGTGCTGACGGCCACGGCCATCTTCATGCTGGCCTTCCTGTGGAAACGGGTCCGCGCAAAAGGATAGGACTAACCTACCATCTGGATTTCGGGCTGGCTTCCTTATAATAAACGTATCGTTTTCGCCAAAGTTCAAACAGGAGCCAAATCCATGACCATCTTAGAGTTTTCCACCAAGATCAACAAGTCCGTCGAAGCCGTCTTCGAGTTCCTCACCAACCTCGAAAACCAGAAGAAGTTGAGCCAGTACATCACTGGCATCGAAGTCAGCGAGCCGCTCAAGGTGGGCACGCGCTACAAGATCCAGACCACCACGATGGGCCGCACCATCGAGACCATGAACGAAGTGGTGGCCTTCGAGCCCAACAAGAAGTTCGGCGTCAAGACCTTTGCTCCGCCGCCCGCCTCGGATGTGACCAACACCTACCTGCTCGAACCCGATGGCAGCGGGACCAAACTGGTCCTGCAAATGGACACCGTCCTCACCCCTCCCGGAATGCCCAACATGCCCGGCATGGAGGACATGATGAAAAAGCAGATGTCAGCCACCTTCGAAGCCACCCTGGCCACGATGAAGAAGGCCATCGAAGGGTAATTCCCCGCTCGACCTTTTCCCCGCGCCGTCCCCGGCGCGGGTTTTGTTTAATACGATAAAATTGTCCCATGTCAAAACGTGTTTCCGCCCTTGCCCTTCTTTCCCTTCTGCTTCTTTCATCTCTAGCCGCGTGTTCCACTTTTGCAGCGCCGCCCCCCTCGACTCCCACCCCGCCTGCGACGCTGACTCCCCTGGCGACTTTTGCGCCCCTGCCCACGGTGACTCCCACGGCCACGTTGGTCCCGGCCATTGCGCGGGCGGCGTACACGCTGAATGTAGCAATGGACTACGACGCCCACACCTTGAGCGTGGACGAAGGCATCATTTACCCCAACCATACGGGCGGACCGTTGACGAGTCTCGTGCTGGCGGTCGTCCCCAACCTGTGGGCGGATTGCTTCACGCTGACTGCCGTCAGCGTGGACGGAACCCCCGTCACGAACTACACGCTCAACGGTCAACGCCTGGACCTGCCGCTGCCCGCCCCGCTCGCCCCCGAAAAGATGGCAGGGCTCTCGATCCAGTACACGCTGTCCCTGCCGTATGCTGAACAGGAAGACCCGAGCGTCTCGCGTCCGCGCATCTTCGGGTACACCAGGGCACAGACCAACCTGACGAACTGGTACCCGTTCGTGGTCCCGTACATCAACGGCGCCTGGGTGCTGCACGACCCGTGGTATTACGGTGAGCACCTCGTGTACGATGCGATGGATTTCGAGGTCAACCTCAAGTTCACCAACGCCAATCCGCCCGT
>CAZGFR010000012.1:11828-16071 GCA_964524485.1 uncultured Anaerolineaceae bacterium
GTCTATTTCCGCGGGGCGCACTTCCTCGAAGACCTGCGCGGCCGCATCGGCGACGAGGCCTTCTTCGCCTTCCTGCAGGATTACTTCCAGCAGGAGCGCGGCAAGATCGCCACATCCGAGGATTTCTTCCGCATCCTGCGGACGCACACCAGCACCGACATCTCCGACCTGATCCGCCAGTATTTCCAAAACGTCTACTGATATGACATCGCGGTCGTTCGCATTTCGAATCACGATTGGTCTGCTCCTGTTGACCCTGCTGACGGGCTGTCTGCCCACGGTGGGGATGTCTGCCCCCGTTCCTCCGCCCCTCAGCCTGGTGACCGTGGACCCGAATGCGACCGCCACCCCCACGCCGTTCCAGCCCCTCGCAAACTCGCCCGTCCCGACCACCACCTTCACGCCGCCGCCCAGCCTCACCCCCACGTGGACCTTCACGCCGCTCCCGCCGACGGCCACGAACACGCCCCTGCCCATCCCACCGACCGTCCCACCCGCCACGTCGCAGCCCTCCACGGGCACTCGCACGCAGTACCTGTTCTACGTCAACTTCGACTATGCAGCGCGGACCCTCAGCGCCGACGAGACGGTCCGCTATTACAACAACACGGGCACGACCCTGAACGAGATCGTCATGGCCGTGCCACCCAACTTGTGGACGGGCGCCTTCGTGCTCAACACCCTCGAACAGGACGGCGCAGCCCTGACCAGCTACAGCCTCGGCGGCGAGCGTTTGACCCTCACTCTGAACCAGCCGCTTGCGGCAGGCGCGGCTACCACCTTGCGGTTGACCTTTTCCCTGGTCATCCCGCCCAAGAGTTATGACGGCACCTTCGGCTATCTCGGTTATCAGGTCAACCTGACGGACTGGTATCCGTTCATCGTCCCGTACAGCGGCGGATGGATCCTGCACGACGCGTGGTCCTTCGGCGAGCATCTCGTATACGACGCCTCGGACTTCGAGGTCAACCTCAAGGTCACGGACCCATCCATCGTCATCGCGGCCAGCGCTCCACCCGAGGCCAACGGCGAGTGGACGCGCTACCGCATGTACGGCGCGCGCACGATCGTCTTCTCAGCCAGCGACCGCTACCTCATATCGGAATCAGCCGTCGGGGCGGTCAAGATCCGCACCTATTACTTCGAAGGATTTGAGGGCGCAGGCGAAGGCATGTTGCAGGCAGCCGTCCAGGCAGTGGGATTGTTCAACGCCAAGTTTGGACAGTATCCATACGACAGCCTGAGCGTGGTCCAGACCGATGTCCCCGACGGGCAGGAGTTCGACGGGCTGGTCTTCCTGGCCACCAAGTTCTATGCCGAATACGGCGGTTCGGCCAAGAGCAACCTGATCAGCATCGGCGTGCACGAGATCGCCCACAACTGGTGGTTCGGACTCGTCGGCAGCGACCAGGCCATGGAGCCCTGGCTGGACGAGGCGCTGGCGACCTACAGCGAGAACACGTTCTATTCCTACAACTTCCCCAATTACAACAATTGGTGGTGGAACTTCCGCGTGAATTATTACGGCCCGAGCGGCTGGGTGGACACGTCCGTGTATCAGCACACTTCCTTTCGCTCTTACGTCAACGCGGTGTACCTCAACGGCGCAAACTTCCTGTTCGACCTGAATACGCGCATGGGCGATGACGCGTTCTACCGCTTCCTGCGCGATTACGTGGCCCGTTACTCGCACGGACGCGCCACCACGGCTGACTTCTTTGCCGTCCTGCGGCAGGATACCAGCGCCGATATTTCGGACCTGATCGACGCCTATTTCCAGGGATCGTACTGACAGTCTCGCCCTGAAGTCGAAAGGACGCAGGATTTTCTGAAATGCATTGCCCGATTATTTTATTAGGTTGCCGAAGTCCGCACCTAAGATCAAAAGAGAAAAGATGAACATCGAAGAATCATGGATCCAGACCAACGGTATCCGCCTGCACGTCATTCAGGCGGGGCCGCAGGACGGCAAGCCCGTCGTGTTGTTGCACGGCTTCCCCGAGTTTTGGTATGGGTGGAAAAAACAGATGACCGCTCTGGCGGAAGCAGGTTTTCGCGTGATCGTCCCTGACCAGCGCGGATACAACCTGAGCGACAAGCCCAGGGGCGTGAAGGCCTATTCGCTGGTCGAACTGACCGCCGACATCACAGGCCTGCTCGACGCGCTCGGCCACGAAAAGGCCTATCTCGCGGGACACGACTGGGGCGCCGCCGTGGCGTGGACCCTGGCCATCGTCCGCGCCGAGAGATTCCACAAGCTGGCCATTTTGAATGTGCCGCATCCCACGGTGATGTCGAACACGGTGCGCCGCGATCCACGCCAGATGTTGAAGTCGTGGTACATCGGCTTTTTCCAACTGCCGTGGATCCCCGAGATGGCGCTCGGCGCGGGAAACGCCGCAGGGCTGGAGCGTCTGTTGCGCGCCAGCGGCCACGCGGATACCTTCAGCGCCGACGACCTGGTTGAGTATCAAAAAGCCTGGGGCCAGCCTGGCGCACTGACAGGCATGGTCAACTGGTATCGCGCCATCCTGCGCCACCCGCCCGACATGCCCGAGAGTCCGCGCGTGCGGATCCCCACCCTGATGATGTGGGGCGTGCAGGATGTGGCTCTGGCGCGTTGGATGGCCCGTCCCAGCATCGACTTCTGCGACAACGGCAAACTGATTTTCTTCGAGGATGCCACCCACTGGGTGCAGCACGACCGCGCGGCGGAGGTCAGCCAGTTGATGATCGAGTTCTTCAAGTAACCAGATGACAGTCACTTCTTAAAGTGACTGTCATCGTATTAAGGAGCAACTATGAATCGTCCCCACGTTTTCATCAATGTAGCCGTCAGCGCCGACGGCAAGATGGACACCTTCGAGCGCAAAGGCTCGGCCATCTCGTCCGAGCAGGATAAGTCGCGCGTGCTGCGCCTGCGCGCCGAAGCGGACGCGGTCATGGTCGGCGGAAAGACCCTGCTGAGCGAGGACCCCAAACTGACGGTCAAACGCGAGGACCTGCGCGCCGAGCGCACCGCCCGCGGACAGAGTCCCAACCCGATGAAGGTCGGCATCGTTACCCGCGCGGACCTGAACCCCGAAGGCGATTTTCTCAACGCAGGCCCCGCGCGGGTGGTAATATTTACCACGGCGCAGACGTCCAAGACCCAGATCGAAACCCTGCGATCCCGCGGCGCGGAGGTGTACGTCCAAGACGCCGCGCGCGTGGACCTGACGCAAGCCTTGGACACATTGCACGACCTCGGCGTTCAGCGCCTGATGGTGGAAGGCGGCGGCACGCTCAACTTCGAGCTGTTCCGCCTGGGGCTGGTGGACGAACTGACCATGTACATCGCGCCGATGCTATTCGGGGGCGAATCCGCCCCGACATCGGTGGCAGGCTCGGGCCTGACCCGTGGCGACGCCATCCCGTTGAAACTGGTCGGCGTCGAGTCCCATGAAGACGGCGGGGTTTTGATTCATTACAGAGTGTAGGGCGGGACGGCATCCCACCCACAGGAGAAAACATGACCACATTCACGCACGAACAGATCCAGTTGCTGCTGGACGAGAACTGCTGTCACGAATGCGAAGGCGTGGGCAAGGATAAGGTCTGCGTCCGCATCGAGGCCATTGCCGAACTGCCCTCGCGCTTCGGCGATTTCCACATCGTGGCCTTCTGGAATAACCGCGACGAGAAGGAACACGTTGCCATCATCAAGGGCGAGATCCTCGGCGCCGAGGATGTGCCCGTGCGTCTGCACTCCGAGTGCCTGACGGGCGACGTGGTCGGCTCGCTGCGCTGCGATTGCCGCGACCAGCTCGAAGCCGCGCTCAAGATGATCGGCCAGATGGACAAGGGCATCGTGCTCTACCTGCGTCAGGAAGGCCGCGGCATCGGGCTGATCAACAAGATCCGCGCCTACAGCCTGCAGGACCAGGGCCTCGACACCGTGCAGGCCAACCTGGCGCTGGGCTTCCGCGACGACGAACGCGACTACGCCGTGGCCGCGCACATGCTCATGTCGCTCAAGGTTGGGTCGATCAAGCTCATCACCAACAACCCCAAGAAAATGGAGCAGCTCACCGAGCACGGCATCCAGATCAACGGCCGCATTCCGCACGTCATGCCGAGCAACGAACACAACCGCTTCTACCTCGAAACCAAGGCCGCCAAGTCGGGTCACATGATCGACTTCCACGGCAAGGAACATCTGGTCGAGCAGACCGACCGTCCCATCGTCGAGGGCATGAGCGAG
>CAZGFR010000012.1:16171-36257 GCA_964524485.1 uncultured Anaerolineaceae bacterium
CAAGGAACATCTGGTCGAGCAGACCGACCGTCCCATCGTCGAGGGCATGAGCGAGAATCAGATTCAGGCGCTGTATGAATAATCTCCATCCTTCGATTGCGTTCCTCGCCAACGCTCGTCACTCCGCTCAGGGTGAAAACCGATGAAAAAAGTCGTCGTCATCACGGGCGCGACGGGCGTTACAGGAAAACTCGCCGCTCAGGCCTTTGCCGCGCGCGGCGACTCGCTGGTGCTGCTCAGCCGTGAGCAGGCGCACCTGGATGCCCTGACCCGCGACTTGTCCCTGTCCCCCGAGCGGATCCACACCCAGGCTGTGGACCTGACCGATGCGGTCGCGCTGCGCTCCGCCGCCGAGGTGGCTTCCGTCAAATTCGGGGCGGCCCACATCCTGATCCACCTCGTCGGCGGCTGGACGGGCGGCAAGACCCTGACCGAGTCCGCGCCTGCCGATCTCGATTTCATGCTCGACCAGCACGTCCGCACCACGTTCAACCTGTTCCAGGCTTTTGCGCCGCATCTGACCCGCGCGGGCTGGGGCCGTGTGTTGACCGTCTCCTCGCCTGTGGCATCGCGTCCCGCCGCCAAGCTCGGGGCGTATGCGGCGGCCAAGTCGGCTCAGGAGGCGCTGTTCCTGACCCTGGCCGACGAGTTGAAAGGCGCGGGCGTTACCGCCAACGTGATCCAGGTCCATTCCATCGACGTGGACCACAAAGGCAAGGGCACTCCACCTGAGGAGATCGTCGCCGCCATGCTGTACCTGTGCTCGGACGAAGCAGCCAGGGTCAATGGCGCGAGACTGCCCCTGTACTAAAAAATGTTCTGTCCGCAGTTGAACTGCGGACAGACTTTTTTGTGGGGTAGAATCTTCACCCTATGCCCCCCTTCGCCATCCTGCTCCTGCTCATCGGTGCGACCCTGCACACCACCTGGAACCTGGTCATCAAAGGCTCCAGCGAAAAATTCGTCACCACCTGGTGGGTGGTGCTGATCGGCGGGATCGCCTCCACCATTGGCCTGCTCTTCACGGGCTTGCCGCCGCGCGAATTGTGGGGCTTTGCCTTCTTCAGCCTGATCGTCGAAACCGCCTATTTTCTCCTGCTGTCCTACGCGTATCAGGACAATGACTTTTCACTGGTCTATCCCATCGCGCGCGGGGCGGCGCCCGCCTTCCTGGCGCTGTGGGCTTTCCTGTTCCTGAAAGAGATCCCCACCCCGGGCGGCTGGCTGGGGCTGGGACTGATCGTCAGCGGGCTGGCCGTCATCGGCGTCAGCACATTGATGCAAAAGGGTGTCGGAGCGATCCATGCAAAAGGCGTGGCGCTGGCGTTGACCCTCGCCCTGCTCATCTCCACCTACACCGCCATCGATGGTTCAGCCGTCAAGCAGGGACCGCTGCTTTCGTACGCGCTGCTGGTCTTCGCACTGATCCCCGTCCCGATTGCGCCATTCATCTTGCGGAGATACGGCTGGTCGTATCTCGTCACACGCTGGAACAAACAGCGCATCCGCCTGTCCATTGCGGGAGTGCTGGGCATTGTGGCCTATCTGTTCGCGCTGGCGGCGTATGCGATGGCGCCGCTCAACTACTCGGGCGCCATCCGCGAGGTCAGCGTGGTGATCGGGGCCTTCGCAGGCTGGAAGCTGCTGGGCGAAAAGTTGGGACTCCTGCGCATCCTCGGCGCGGCGGTCATCTTTGCGGGGATTTTAGTGATCGCAAGGTTTGGATAAATCATCGTCCTTAAACTATGCTCAGGACAAAAAAAGGAATCTATGGCCGATCAAATCTTCCCCGAGCCCACCGTGGGCGTGTTCATCTTCAACTCAAATGGCGAACTGCTCTTGCTGCAAAGCCACAAATGGCCTGGACGATACGTGGTCCCGGGCGGGCACGTGGAATTGGGCGAGACCATCGAGCAGGCGGCCATCCGCGAGGCCAAAGAGGAAACGGGATTGGACATCCACAGCCTGGAATTCCTTTGCTTTCAGCAGTTCATTTACGATCCCGCCTTTTGGAAGCCGCGTCATTTCATCTTCTTTGACTATGCCGCCCGTACGGATTCGCTCGACGTGCAATTGAACGATGAGGCTGAAAGCCATAACTGGGTCCAATTGGAAGACGCGCTCCAACTGCCTATCGACTCTTACACGCGTGTGTCCATCGAGAAATACATGGAAAAGCACCGATGAAGATTTACTTCGTCCGTCACGGGGAGAGCCTGGCGAATACGCTGCACGTCATCTCCAATCGCAACCTGCCACACCCGCTGACGGAGAAGGGGCGCGCCCAGGTGGATCAAGTGGCGGCGGCCCTGAAGGGACGTCCTATCGAGCGCATCTACACCAGTCCCGTGCCGCGTGCGGTTGAAACGGCGCACATCCATGCCGAGGCGCTAGGCGTTCCATTCGAGGTGACAGACGCGTTGCGCGAGTATGACCTGGGCGAGTACGAAGGCCGCGGCGACGAAGAAGCCTGGTCCGCGTACAGCCGCTTCATCCATGCCTGGCTCGAAGGACGGGACCGCGACCAGGCTCCCGCGGGCGGCGAGACATTTTACGACATCCAGCGCAGGTTCGTTCCGTTCGTCGAAGGGCTGGTCCGCCAGTTTGGCGGGACCCAGGCTGAGGTCCTGTGCTTGGCCCACGGCGGACTCTATCGAGTGGGATTGCCGCTCGTGCTGTCGAATCTCGACTTCGAGTTCACCCGCCGATCCGCCCCCACGCATACCACAATCGTGACGGCCGCCCTGCAGGAGGACGGCCGTCTGAGATGCAAGCGTTGGGATGAGGTCAATCGTCTTCCATGAGGACGACCTCGACGGGGAAGTGATCGCTAAAACCGTTCTGATCCACGGCCTTGCCCATGCCGCCGAAGCGGCGCGGTCCGCCACTGGCCTTATCGGTCATGGCAGCGTAACGCAGGATATTGGCCGAGTTGGGTTTGACCTTGATGGGGGCGTCGGCCTTGAGCAGGTTCTTGTTGACGAGGATGTTATCGAGCATATTGGGGCCGTCGAAGTAATGCGTGCCCAGGCCCTTGCCCATCATCGGCCACATCAGGTTGTTGAAATAGGGATTGCGGCCGCGGATGACCTTGTCGGCGGAGCGGTCGGCCAGGGCGTAATCCACCAGGGAGGTGTTGAACGGCTCGTCGTTGAAGTCGCCCAGGGCCAGCACGGGCGTGGCGTCACCATAGATCTGCAGGACACGCTCATGGAAGTAAGCCAGCGTCTCACCCGCCATGGCGCGGTACGCCGCAGACTCGGACTCTCCGCCCGTACGCGACGGCCAGTGATTACCCATCACCACCAGCATGCGATTCTTCTTCGTCATGAAATTGACCTGCACGATGTCGCGGGTGGCGTTGCGGCGCAGGACGAAGTGACTGAAGACGGATTCCACGCCCGGGCCGCTCGGGACCGAGAACTGGTTCCCGTCATAAATGAACGCGACATCGATCCCGCGCCGATCGAGCGTGTCGTGGTGGATGATCTGATAGTTGCGTCCGAGCGGAGCCAGGGCCTGGACAAGCAGTTCCAGCACGAAGCGATTCTCCACCTCGCACACGCCCAACAGGTCGGGGCCCTTGTTGATTCCCATCTCCTTGATGATGGAGGCCAATTGGCTGATCTTGCGGTCGAGCAGGACCTGTGTCCAGCCTTTGATGTCGCCGCCGACGGCGCGGGCCACCTTTTCCTCGCGGCGGGGCGAGCCTTCGATGTCGAATAGGTTTTCCAGATTCCAGAATGCAATGCGGTATTGAGCGGGCATGGGGGACTCCTCGGCAAGGTAGGAACAACAAATTGAGTATAGAAGAAAACGAGGCAGGGCGCAAGCACAAGCGGCAATTTGCCGCTTGAACCTGAGTCGGATTCTGCGTATGATGGATTCATTGTTTTCCATCCTATGCAAATCGGAGGAACTTATGCCGCCAAAGGATAATAAGGACAAGAAGAAGAAAAAGACAGGGGCCGCTCCAGCGCCCGTCGAGATCGTGTTCGACCAGCCCGATCCCGCGCGCGTGCTGGGTCTGTCCACCAGCCATTGGACAGGCGCTGTGGACTGGCAGGTGGCCAAGGCCAACGGCATCCAATTCGCCATCATCAAGGCAAAACACGGATTGAACACCGCCAATTTCTTCAAGGTCAACTATCAGGGCGCAAAGGACGCGGGCATCCTGGTGGGTGCATACCTGTGGCTGCTGCATCCGTCCATTACCAGCACGGGCGGACAGGCGCGCGAGTACGTCAAATTCCTGCGCGACTTCCCCGTTGACCTGCCGCCCTTCATCGATTTTGAGTGGAGCAAGAGCGGGAAGAAGTTCAACCCGCGCATCGGCGACCTGTGGGGATGCGTGGTCCCGTTTTCGGAGGCCTACGGCAAGGAGCCTGGCATCTATACCGCGCCCGGTTACTGGAACGATCACGGCTCCACCAACGCGCTGTGGTCGAAGTTCCCACTCTGGCTGGCGCAGTACAACGGCGGTCAGGCCGACCCGATGCCGCCCTGGCAGGGATACGACTTCCTGCAATGGACCGAGACAGGTGAGGGCATCAAATATGGCGTCCCCATCACAGGCGAGCGTGCCTGCGAACTAAACTACTGGCGCGGCACCCGCGCGGAGTTGTTGGAATTCTGCAGGTTGCCGCCTGAGTAATGGACTTGCGTAAAAAGGCACCCAGCGTTCTGGGTGCCTTCGTTTACTTCATCATCTCTCTGGCCTGTTCCACATACGCCAGGCTTTGATGACGGAAATAAGTGTTATAGAGCGTGGCGTAATGTCCGCTTTGACTCAGCAACCCCTCGTGACTGCCCTCTTCGATGATGCTGCCGTGGTCCATGACGACGATGCGGTCAGCCGCCTTGACCGTGGACAGGCGATGGGCGATCAGGATGCTGGTCGACTCGGAGAGGATCAGGTTGAGGGCCTGCTGGATCTGCCACTCGGTGAACGGATCCACGCTGGCGGTGGCTTCGTCGAGGATGAAGATGGCGGGCTTTTGCATCAGCACACGCATCAGCGCCACGAGCTGACGCTGCCCCATCGAGAGGCGCGCTCCGCGCTCGCCGACCTCGGTGTGCAGGCCGTCGGGCAGGGTTTCCAGCCATTCGCCTTCGCCGATCTTGCGCGCCATTTCGAGCATCTCCTCGTCGCTGACAGCGGGCGCAGCGTAGCGGATGTTCTGCGCCACCGTGCCCGAAAACAGGAACGGCACCTGTGAGACGATCCCCAACTGACGGCGATACTGTTGCAAATCGAACGTGCGGATGTCGTGCCCGTCGATCAGCAGGTTGCCCGACTGGAATTCATAGAAGCGCGCAATCAACTTGGCGATCGACGACTTGCCCGCGCCCGTGTGCCCCACCAGGGCCAGGGTCTCGCCCGGGCGGATGGTCAGGCTGAAGTCGCGCAGGATGGGTTCTTTGTCGGTGTAACGGAATCCAAGCCCCTCGAAGCGGACCTCGCCCTTTAAGCGGGGCACATCCCGACGGCCGGTCTGGACCACGTTCGGGTCGGCGTCGATCAGGGCGAAGACACGCTCGGCGGCGGAAAGTCCCTGCTGGATCTGCGCCCAGAACGCGGACAGGTTCGAGATGGGCATGACGAAACTGTCGAGGCTGAGGATGAACAGGTACCAGGCTCCTGCCGTGACGATGCCCTGCTGGATGCTCATCCCGCCCGCATAGACGAGGATGCCGACGAAGATGCCGCTGACCGCGTTGAGGGTCGGGAAGACCAGCGAGAGCACGAAGCCGCGCTGCACGTTGACGCGATAGGATTGCTGATTGGCGGCGTCGAAGATGTCGAAGATGCTCTGTTCCTGACGAAAGTTCTTGGCGATCGAAATGCCGCTGACGGTTTCCTTGATGGCCGCGTTGACCTCGGCCATGGCGCGCATGCCGTTGCGGGTGACGCGGCGCGCCAGGCTGCGATACGCCGTGGTGAGCAGGAACATGAACGGGACGAAGGCCAGCATCAACAGGGCCAGATGCCATTCGGTACGGAACATGACCACGCCCAGGATCACGGCTGTGATGAGCTGCGAGCCCACGTCCGTGACGATGACCACCAGCTGCCCGAAGTCGTTGGTGTCGGACGTGATGCGCGAGACGATGCGCCCTGACGAGAACTGGTCGTAGAATGACAAGTCGTGTTCGGCGGCGGCGTCGAAGGCCTGCGTGCGCAGGGCCAGCACCACGTCCCCCACCGCGCGGACCACCATGCTGCGCCGCGCCCAGTTGAGTCCCCACACACCCACGCCCACCAGGAAGAGCGTCAACCCTGCCAGCCCGATGGCCTGCAGGGTCGGCTGCGTCTTCAACAAGTCCACCACGCGGCTGACAGCCAGCGGCAAAGCCGCGCTGATGAAGGCGATGGCAACCAACAACACGCCCACCACGGCCAGTCGTTTGATCTGGGGTTTGAAGTATCCGATGATGCCCGCCAACAACTGGCGGTCACTATATTGACGGTCGTATTTTTCTGCGTTAAGTCCTGAAAAAAAGCCCATAGGTGCTCCTGTAGGGACACAGCAGGACACGGCAGGGCAAATGCCCTGATGGTTCGCTGTGCCCCTACATGTTATTCTCTAAAAATCCTCGAATATGCCTCGGAGGTTTTCATCAACTCATCGTGGCTGCCGATGGCCGCGATGCGGCCTTTACGCAGCACGATGATCAGGTCAGCCCAGCGGATCTGCGAGAGGCGGTGCGTGATGAGGATGGTGGTGCGGCCCTTGGAGGCGGCAGCGATGGCGCGCTGGATCCTGTCCTCGGTGGCCGAATCGATGGCGGAGGTGGAGTCGTCGAGGATCAGGATGCGCGGGTCGGTCAGGAAGGCGCGCGCCAGAGCCAGGCGTTGACGCTGTCCGCCCGAGAGGGTGACGCCGCGCTCGCCGATGACCGTGTCGTAGCCATTTTCGAAGGTTTGGATGAATTCATCCGCCTGCGCCGAACGGGCAGCGGATTCCACCACGTCGCGCGTCGCGCCCGGCTTGCCAAAGGCAATGTTGTCCGCGACGGAACGCGAGAACAGGAAGATATCCTGCTCGATCATGGAGATCTGCGAACGCAGCGCTGCCAGATTCCAATCGCGGACGGCCACCCCGTCCACGAAGACTTCGCCGCAGGGCGCGTCGTAGGTGCGGTTGATCAGTTTCACCAGCGAGGTCTTGCCCGCGCCCGTCTGCCCGACGATGGCCACCGTCTGCCCGGGCTTGACCTTGAAGGTGATGCCGTCCAAAATCTTTTCGCCTTCGTTATATTCGAAACACACGTCGCGGAACTCGATCTCGCCGCGCATCGAACCGACGAAGCCGTCCGCGTTCTGGTCGAGGTTGGTCTCGCGGTTGATCAGGTCAACGATGCGGCGCGCACCCGAGATGCCCAGCGAGATCTGGGTGTAGGCAAAGGAGGAGGAAAAGGTCGGGAACTCGAGCATGCGCAGGATGCCGAAGTAGGCCACCACCGCCCCGAGCGTGATTGTCCCAGCGCGAAACAGCAGCAGGGCGTGGACCAATCCACCCGCGTAGGCCAGGCCCAGCAGGAGATTGGGGATGAAACGGGCCTCCAGGTCGCCCTGTCGGACGAAGGCATCGCGCACGCGGCGGGCATTAATCACGAAGCGCTCGGTCTCCGAGGTCTCCTGGGCTGCGCCCTTCATAATCTCCACGCCGTCCAGCACCTCGGAGAGATGCGTGTTCATCTCGCCGAAACTGCCGCGCACCTCGTCCGTGATGGGCGACATCGTCCGCAGATACCAGACCAGCGAAATGACATACGCCACGGCAAAGAGCGCGGGCGTCAGCACCAGCCACGGGCTGTATTGCTCCACGAAGAAGAACGGCATCACCAGGAAGAGGAACGAGCCCACCACCAGGTTGACGCCCGGGCTGAACATGTAGTTGACCTCGCGCACGTCGTTGGTGGCGCGCGCCATCGTATCGCCCACGGGTTGCAGGTTATGGAAGGTCATGCTCTTGCCCAGCAGCGACAGGTACAACTCGTCGCGGATATCGCGCTCGACCTTCTGCGCCATCAATTCCGCGCCGAAGTTGCGTCCCAGTTGCAGCACACCGCGGATGATCTGCGAGCCGCCGATGATCAGGGCCAGCGGTAGCAGCACGCTCGTGTCGGGTTTTGGAGACAGCATGGCGTTGAAAGCGTTGCCCGTCAGCACGGGCACCACAGCCGCCAGCGCGGCGTTGCCCAGCGCGCCAATGAACAGGACCAGCAGGATGTACCAGTAGCGGATCGCGTGCTGCCAGACCCAGCGCACGGGATGGCTGGTATCCGAGCGGTGGCGGCGGGGCAGGGTGAATTCAGCAGGTAGGGTGACAGTCGACATGGGCAGGATTGTACTCCCATCCCACCGTAACGCGCAAACCTGACTGGTGTTATCTTATTTAGATCGGTAATTCGGCCGATCCACACCAACACAAGGAGAATGTCTCATGAAAATGCCGTCTGCAATTTCCACCTGGTGTATGATCCTGTTCTTTCTCTTCGCGGGCCTGGCTTCGTTCGGGGTCGCCATCCCGATGGCAGGCATCCTGACGGGCATCTTTGCCCTCGGCGCGGCCGTCTTCCTCTTCCTCGGCCGCTAACTCCCACGAAAGAAACAGCCTCCCGCGCGGGAGGCTGTTTTCGTTTAAAGGCTGTCGAATAACTCGGCACAATGCAGGGAATATTCCCCGCCCGTGCCGTCGGGCCGTGTATCCCACCAGGCGGAGAGGACCGCGAAACAGGTGGCCCAATCGAGCAGATGACGGCGCGGGAATCCCAGCCGCTCCGAGAGGATCGCCAGCCGTCGCTCGGTCTGGACCTTTGGGCTGGTCCCGTCCGAGAGGCTGAACCACGGGTTGATGAGGAACGGCCCCACCTCGTACTCGGGCGGGCCCACCACCCCCTTCGGGTCGATGGCAATCCAATCCTGCCCCGACGAGAGGATGTTGAAGTGATGAAAGTCCCCATGGATCAAGCGCGGCGGGGCCGACTCGGCGAACAGGCGCGGCAGGGTCTCCTCGACATGCGCAAACAATTTCGCGGGGAGCGGTCCCGTCCCGCCGCCGAAGGTGGGACGCACATTTTTGAGCGCCGCGAACCAATCGGTCAATTGGATCAGCGGCAGGCCTGTGGGCGCCTCGCGCCATAGACGCATCATCACATCCACGGCGATGTGCGTGCGCTGATCATCGTCTTCCAATGTGGCCAGCATCACGCCTGGACGCACGCGCTCCAACAGGAACATGCCGCGCGACTCGTCCGCTTCGAGCATGCGCACACAGCCCTCGCCGTTGAAGAGTCGCAGCGCGGCCATCTCGCTGAACAGTTCGCGGTGCGGCACGCCAATCTTCAGGACCACCTCGCCCTTCGACTGCGCTCCCTGTCGGTCGCTCCACTCAGGGCAAAGCGCGTATGCCACATAATTGAAAGATAGATTCTCAACAGGCGTTATGTCGCTCAAGCCCCAGCGCTGACGAGCTTCTTCGATTAAATCAGGCAGGACGGCGAGGTAAGCCTCGCCGTCCTGATGGAAGGAATTACGGATATTGGTGAGAAAGAGTTCGGGGAGATCCATCACGATTTCTCTCGTTTTGCCAGCAGTTGAACTGCTGGCAAATCTGATTTATTTCATCCAACCCAGGCCAATGCGCCCACGCTCGTGCTCGATCTTGACGATCTCCACGTCGATGATGTCACCGACCTTGAGCACGGCGCCGTTGGGGATCTGGCTCTTGTGCAGCAAACCGTCCTGCTTGACGCCGATGTCAACGAACGCGCCAAAGTCCACCACGTTGCGGACGGTGCCTTTGAGCTGCATACCCGTGAGCAGGTCCTCGGCCTTGAGCACGTCCGAGCGCAGGATCGGCGCGGGCGTGTCGGAGCGCGGGTCGCGCCCAGGGCGGACAAGTTGTTCGAGGATGTCTTTCAGCGTGGGGACGCCGCAGCCCAGTTCGGCGGCCAGCGCCTCGGGCGAGGTGTTGGCGGTCAGCGCTTCGAGGGCGGGGACCCGCTCATTTAACGGCGAGCGGGCCGAAAGTCCAGCGCGTTCGAGAACAGCTTCGGCGATCTCATAGGATTCGGGGTGAATGGCAGAAGCATCGAGCGGGTTGGCCCCTTCCCGAATCCGCAAGAAGCCAGCCGCCTGCTCGAAGGCTTTGGGGCCGAGCCCTGTGACCTTCTTCAATGCAGCGCGCGATTTGAACGGACCATTCTCGTCGCGATAGGCCACAATGCTGGTGGCCAGCTTGGGACCGATGCCCGCCACATGCGTGAGCAGCGCAGGACTGGCGGTGTTGACGTCCACGCCGACGCGGTTGACCACGCTCTCGACCACCCCATCGAGGGTGTGCGCCAGGGCGGTCTGGTCGACGTCGTGCTGGTACATGCCGACGCCGATGGATTTGGGATCGATCTTGACCAGCTCGGCCAGCGGATCCTGCGCGCGGCGCGCAATGGACACCGCGCCGCGGATGGACACGTCGAGGTCGGGGAATTCTACCCGTGCCAACGCCGAGGCGGAATAAACCGAGGCGCCCGCTTCGTTGACGATCAGATATTTGGTTGGTAGGGACGCAGCATGCCTTGCCCCTACTTGGATCAATTCGGCCACCAGCTTCTCGGTCTCGCGCGAGGCGGTGCCGTTGCCGATGGTGATGAGCGTGACATGATGGCGGTTGATCATGTCCTGCAGGGTGTTGATCGCGCCCTTCCAGTCGTTCTTCGGCTCGTGCGGATAGATCGTGCCCGTGTCGACCAGCTTGCCCGTGGCATCGACCACGGCCACCTTGCAGCCCGTGCGGAAACCCGGGTCGAGGCCCAGCACCACGTGTCCCGATAGCGGCGGCTGGCTGAGCAGCGCACGCAGGTTGGTGGCGAAGACCTGGATGGCGTGATTGTCGGCGCTCTCGCCCTTCTCGCGGCGAACGTCGCGTTCGATGGCAGGTAGCAGCAGGCGCGAAGCGGCATCCTGAATGGCCAGTTCGAGTTGATCGGCGAACGGGCTGAGGATGTCCTCTTCATACTCGGCCTGGATGGCGTCCAGCCAGTCGCGCTCGGGCACGTCCACGCGGACGCGCAGCACGCCTTCCTTTTCGCCGCGCGTCAACGCCAGGATCTGGTGCGGTTGGAGTCGGTCGACGCGGATGGAGAAATCGTAATAGCTTTCGTACACGCGCTTCTCGTCCACAGCGTCTTCGATCTTCTCGGCGCGGATCGTGGAAAACTTGAGCGCCTTCTCGCGTGTCGCGGCACGGACGTTGGCATTGTCGCTGATGGATTCGGCTACGATGTCGCGCGCGCCTTGCAAGGCCGCTTCGACGGTCGTCACCTGGTCATTAAGAAATTGAGCGGCCAGGACTTCGGGCGAGCCGAAGTCCTGTTTGAGGATCAACTCGGCCAGCGGCTCGAGTCCCTTTTCGCGGGCGACCATGGCGCGCGTGCGGCGTTTCTTCTTGTACGGCGCGTACAGGTCTTCGAGCGCGGTCATGGTGACGGCGGCGTTGATCGAGTCGCGCAGTTCGTCGGTCAGTTTGCCCTGCTCCTCGATGGAGGCCAGGATGGAGGCGCGGCGTTCGTCGAGCGCGCGCAGGCGGACGAGTTCGTCGGCGATGATGCGGATCTGCTCATCGTCGAGTGAGCCTGTCATTTCCTTGCGATAGCGGGCAATGAACGGGACGGTGTTGCCTTCGTCCAGCAGCTTGATGACCGCCTCGACCTGCGACGGTTTGACATGAAGTTGGGATGCGATTTGTTCGGCGTGAGTCATGGGGCGAATTTTATCATGGGGAGCAGATTTGCCCTTCGACTTCGCCGCGAAGAACGCGCGGCTCCGCTCAGGGCGAAGAAATTTATAAAAAAGCGCATGGGGAATTCTCCATGCGCCATGTACAGTCCATCGTCTACGATCAACTGGGGAAGATCTTCTCGAACACCTCGGGGCAATACTTCTGCACCATCTCGGACGAGAGGCCGTTCTCCTTGCAGATCTCGGCATACAGGTCCACGCTGGGGCGGTGGATGCGCTTCTGGGTTTCGACGTCCAAGCCCCACAGGCCGAAGCGCTGGGTCCAGCCGCGTTCCCACTCGAAGTTGTCCACCAGCGACCAGTGGAAATAGCCCTTGATCGGCCAGTTGAAATTGACCGCGCGCCACAACTGATGGATGTGCTGCGCGATGTAGCGCGGGCGCATTTTGTCCTCAGCGTCTTCCACGCCGTTCTCGGTGACGATGATGGGCAGGTCGGGGTAAGTCCGCACGGCCCACTTGAGCGAGTCGTACAATCCCTCGGGGATGTTGGCGATGAATTTGGTGCTGCTGAAATCTGAGTCGGCGGGGTAACCCGAATGCGTAAAGAGTTCCTTGGGCTTGCCAGGGTGGAAGGAGATCGTGTCCACCGAGTAGTAGTTCATCCCGAGGTAATCTTGTGTGCCCTTGGCCTCGGGGATGCTGACATTGCCCACGGGTGACTTCATCACGCCCGTGCTGATCCCCGACGGAAAGGCCATATTCACGCCTTCGTAGCGCAGGTTGCGCATCAGGCGGTCGAGCGGCGACCAACCCGTCTTCGGAACCATCGGACGATAATGCAGTGCATATCCCACCCGCGCCTCGGGCTGGATCTGATGAATGGCGCGATACGCCGCCGCATGCGCGCGCAGCATGTTGGCGCTGACACCGATCGCGCGTTTGAGATCGGTCACGCCGGGCGGAAAGGTGCCGTTGGCATATCCGCTCAGCGCGTACACGTTCGGCTCGTTGATCGTGCACCACAGCGTGACGTATTCCTTGAGCGCGTCGACGGTCTTGCGCACGAACTTTTCGAACAGCGCCACCACCTCGGCATTTTCCCAGCCTCCCTTTTCAGCCAGCCAGAGTGGATCACTGAAGTGGTGCAGGCTGACCAGCGCGGTCATATTGCGCTCGCGCAGTCCGCGCAGCATGGCGCGATATTTTTCGAGGGCTTCTTCGTCCCACTTGTCGGGTGTGGGCTGGATGCGGCTCCACTCCACCGAGAAGCGGTGCGCATTCTGGCCCGTCTCGGCGGCGCGGTCGAAATCCTCGCGCCAACGTCCGCCCCACCAGTCACAGGCCAGACCCGAGGTCCCGTCGGTATGGCCTGTCTGTTCCCACTGCCACCACTGATTGTTGGTGTTGTTGCCTTCCACTTGATGCGCCGCGGTCGCGGTTCCCCACAAAAATCCGCGCGGGAAATGATAGGTTGCCTGAGGCATGGGATTCTCCGTTTTGAGCGGACGGCGTCCGCCCTTACTTGCGATTTAGATATGCGAGATACAACGCCACCGAGCCCGCCACCGCTGCGTTGAGCGATTCGATCTGTCCGCGCATGGGCAGCTTGAGCACGATGTCGCATTTGGATTTAACCAGCGGGCGAATGCCTTCGCCCTCCGAGCCGACCACCAGCCCGAGCGCGCCGCGCAGGTGGCGTGAATTGGACTCCACCTCCGCCCCGGCCTGATCCAGACCGACGACCCAGACTTCAGCATCCTTGAGCGCGTCGATGACCTGCGACAGGTTGGCGCGCGCGATGAGCAAATGCTCACTCGCACCTGACGAGGCATTGACCACGGCGGGCGTAACCTCCACACTGTGCGCCAGCGGCAGCACGATGCCATGCACGCCGACGGCTTCCGCGGTGCGCAGCAATGTGCCGAAGTTCTGCGGATCGTTGAGCGAATCGAGCAGCAGTACGAAGGGCGGCTCACTCCTCTGGCGCGCCAACTCGAGGATGTCGAGCACGTCGCTGTAGGGATACGCGCTGACCTCCAGCGCCACACCCTGATGATTCGGGTGGATTTTGTCGAGGCGGGCTCGCGGAGCCTTTTCCACTTTAAGCTTGCGGCGGCGGGCCAGATCCACGATCTCGGCCAGGCGGCCTTTTTCCTGCGCGCCTTCGGCCAGCAGCAACGTAAAGGCCTGCCTGCGGTCGGTGCGCAGCGTTTCGTAAACGGCATTGCGGGAGTAGATGAATTCGTAAGCCATGCGGTGATTTTACTTGATGTACGGCTGGTTCACTTCGGTCAGTTTGGTCTTGACCTCGGCCAGCATCTCGGCCGCCACGTCCTTTTGCGTCTCGACCAGGTCATTCAACTCCTCGGGGTCAGCCTCAAGATCGTACAGTTCGACACGGTCCGCGCCGAGGCGCTGATAACCAAAGAAGTACATCAGCTTATATTTGCCCTTGACCAGCGAGACCGTCGCCTGCTGGATGGGCGTATCCTGTTCGGTGCCGCGCGCCTGGACCGCGTACACGCTCCGCTCGGGGGCGGGATCGGCAAACGGGGGCAGGACCAGGCCTTCGGTCCAGGCGGCAGGATTCTGTCCGCTGAGGTGCAGCAGCGTGGGCAGGATGTCCGCGGCGCTGGTGGAGGTGTGGACGTCCAGCCGCTCAGTGCGCCCCGGCTCGAAGATCATCATCGGCACGTGGATGACTGGCTCGTACAGCACAGCGGTGGAATGACCGACAATGCCGCGCTCGAACATCTCACCGTGGTCGGAGGTCAGCACCACCCAGGTGTTGTCGAGCAGACCCATCGATTCGAGGTTGTCGAAGAAACGGCCGAACTCCCGATCCACGTACAGGACGAACTCGTCATAGTAGCGGCGATTCTCGAGGGCCGAGAGATGTTCGCCATCGGTGTCCGAATCGGAGGAACGGTCAAGGCGGAAGGCATCCGCAGGTTTCTCGACGGGCTTGTAGTTGTCGTTCGCAAAGCGGCCGAAGAATTCGAGCGGCGGCCGATAGGGATAATGCGGCGGAAGGAAATGGAAATAGCCGAAGAACGGCTGGGCGATCTTCTTCAACCGTCCGCTGAGCGCATCGACGGCCTGCTCCAGCAGGAAGTAATTGTCGCCGTTGACCCCGGGCAGCCCGCGCGGATATTCCTGCTTCAGGCTTTTCAGTCGGCTGAGTTGCAGGTATTCGTACAGGCGCGAGAGGAAGAGCGAGTAAGCGTATCCGCCGCCTCCCTTTTTGATGGTGCGCACCCAGGCCACAGAGGAGGCGTCGTCGTCGTTCTGGAACAGGCTGCTGATGGTTTTGTCGCTGGTCAGGTACAGGTCCTCGCGCGGGACGAGGTCTTCGATGTCGGCCTCGAACTGCTTGAGCAGGGTGTTGGCCACGTTGTTGTGGGTGTAGGCGATACGATGGAAGCCTTCGAAGGCGCGGAAGATGTTGCGCTCGGCGAAGGAAGCAGCCACCTTGGAGTTGAGGGTGAAGGCACGATGCGTCCACGGCAGAGCGCCCGTCAGCAGGGAGGCGGTGCCGGGCGTGGTGAAGTTTCCGCCCGAATGATGATTGTGGTACACGATGGCCCGTTCGGCCAGGCGCGAAAGGTTCGGTGTGGTCTCGCGCGGATAGCCGTAGATCGGGACGTTATGAGCCGACCAAGCATCGAAGACGACCACCAGCACATTTTGTTTCCCCGTCTGGAAGAAGATCGGCGCGCCAAGCGACTGGGTCATGCGCGAGGCGGCATAGCCGAGCGGCAAGGACCCCGCCAGTTTGAGAAAATCGCGGCGATTGAAGGGAGAGGTCATCTTCGTCCCTAGGCCAGGTTGCGGATGATGACGATGATCAGCCCGACCACGTCAAAGAAGAGGTACAGTCCGCTCAGCAGGGACAGGCGCTCGATCAGGCCGATGACGGATTTCAGGAACTTCTCCGAGCGCAGGATGAACCAGGCAGGAAGGACCAGCGTGGGTATGACGAGGATCAGCGCCAGCACGTACAGGATGCGCACCGGATGCCCCGTCCGCGCCATGAGGAAGATGAACCAACCTGGCGTCTGGACCGCGGCGAGGAAGTACAACTGGCTGAGCATGGCCCAGACCGAAAGGATCAGGAACAGGCCCGCCAGCAAGGCAATGCGCATCTCACGAGTCCACTGGGTTGGAACCAGGAATCCGAGCAGGGTCAGGATCAGAAACAGGAGCAGGCTTTCGAGGAAAGCAAAGACCATCGCATAGGAAGCCACGCCCAGAGCATCCCAGAAGTTGGTGCGCTCGGTCATCCACTGGATGTCACGGAACACCAGGATGAGAGTCCAGAAGTGCAGGGGGAAGGCGCACATCAAGAACAGGGACCATAATCCCTGTTTGGAGTAGCGTTGAGTGAAGAAGTTGATCAAGTCGTTCCGTCCTTTAATTCGTGCGGCGATTATACAACCAGTAGGAGTTTTTTCGTCGTGCCCGTCCCTCGACTACGCTCAAGACGGATTTTCGATGCGTTGATTGACCTCAGCCAGTTTGGCCTTGAGTTCATCCAGCAATTGCTTCGTCAACTCGGGCTGGGAGGTGGAGAGGTCGGCCAACTCTTCGGGGTCGGCTTCAAGGTCGTAGAGTTCGACGCGCTCGGCCCCTTTCAACTCGGGATAGCCGAAGAAGTACATCAACTTGTAGCGGCCCTTGACCTGGGAGAGGGTCCCCTCTTTGAGCGGGGATCGAAGCCCGGTGTGACGCGAGTCAACGGCGTACACGGTCCGCCCGGGGGTGGGATCGGCGAAGGGCGGCAGGACCTGGCCCTCGGTCCACGGCGCGGAGGGTTGGCCCGTGACGTGCAGCAGGGTCGGCAGCAGGTCGGCGGCGCTGGTCGGGGTGTGGATGTCCATCCGCTGGGTGCGGCCCGGCTCGAAGATCATCAGGGGCACATGGATGACGGGTTCGTACAGCACGGGCGTGGCATGGCCGACGATGCCGCGCTCGAACATCTCGCCGTGGTCGGAGGTCAGCACCAGCCAGGTGTCCTTGAGGATGCCCGAGGCGTTGAGCAAGTCGAACAGGCGGCCAAACTCTCGGTCGGCGTAGAGGATGAACTCGTCGTAGTGGCGGCGGTCGTCGAGCATGGACTCGCCTGTCACGTTCGCCTGCGTCGGGTCAGACGAGGGGTTGTTGGCGCTGAAGAGGTCCACGGGTTTGTCGGGCGTCGTGAATCCGTCCCCTTTGAAGAAGCCGTTGAAATCGCGGTGGGTGTGATACGGATGATGCGGCGGCAGGAAGTGGAAATAACCCAAGAAGGGCGACGCGGCCTGCTCGGTACGCGCCTCCAACCCGTCGATGGCCTGCTCGAGGATGAAGAAGTTGTCGCCGTTGACCACGGGCATGCCGCGCGGGAAGAGTCCCTGCACCTCGGCCAGATCGCGCGCATGAAGCATCTCGTACAGGCGCGAAAGGAAAAGCGAGTAGGCGTAGCCCTGTTCGCCCTTCTTCATGATACGCACCCAACTGACAGCAGCAATGTCCTCGTCGCCGCCGAACAGGTCGGTCAGGTAGGCGTCGCTGGTCAGGTAATATTCGGGGCGGGGAATCCACTCGTCGAGGTCGGCGCTGAATTGCTTGAGAAAAATGTCGGCCACAGAGTTGTGAGTGTAGGCCATGCGGTGATGATCGGGGAAAGCGCGAAAGATATTTTTCTGCGCGAAGGATGGTTCGACCGTGGCGTTCAGTTCAAAGGCGCGATGCGACCAGGGCAGCGTACCTGTCAGCAGAGATGCGGTGCCTGGTGTGGTGAAATTTCCACCCGCGTGGTGATTATGATAGACAATGGCCCGCTCCGCGAGGCGCGCCAGGTTGGGCGTGGTCTCGCGCGGATAGCCATACAGCGAGACGTTGTGCGCCGACCAGGCGTCGAACACCACGATCAGCACGTTCTGCTTCTCGCCGTTCAGCGACTTCGCCATGCGCGCGGTAAGATAACCGAGCGGCAGGGCGCTGGCCAGTTTGAGGAAATCGCGACGGGTGAAAGGGGTGGACATTTTCAGGACGGTTGTGCAAGCATAACGCGTAAGGCTGAATTGTACATGAAAATAAAGAGAGGTGGACCTGGCAGGTCCACCTCTCTCACTAAAACAGTTCCTTGTTTTCTTTCACCCAATGGAAGAGTCGCTCGATGCCTTCTTCCAGGCTGATCTGCGGCTTCCAACCGAGTTCACGTTGGGCCTTGCGATAATCGGCGTAGAACACACGCTGGTCGCCAGGACGCCAGTCACCGCGGGCCACTTCGATCTTTTTGCCGAGCAAGCGTTCGAGCAGCGGCTCGAACTCGGTCCACACTGCCAGGACGTTTTCCACGCCGCCGCCCATGTTGTAGACCTGGCCCTTGGCCGTGTCGATATTGGCGACCGCCGCATCGTAGGCGTTGAGCAGGTCGTCCACATGCAGCACATCACGGACCTGTTTGCCGTCGCCGTAGATGGTGATCGGGCGGCCCATCACCGCAGCAATGATGAACCAGGCCAGCCAGCCCTGGTCCTCGATACCGAATTGGCGCGGACCGTAGATGCAACTTTGGCGGAAAACCACTGTCGGCAGGTCGTAGATGCGGAAGTAGTCGCGCACGTACTGGTCGCCCGTGCCCTTCGAACAGCCGTAGGGCGAGTGGAAGTCGAGCGGCTGGTCCTCGGCGGCGCCGTAAGTCAGGTCCTTGTAATGCCAGCGCGTGGCATCCTCGACGATCTCGACATCGTCCATGCCGCCATAGACCTTGTTGGTCGAGGCATACAGGAAGATGGGCTTGCGCCCCGAGGCGCGCGCCGCTTCGAGGGTGTTGAACGTGCCCAGGGCATTGATCTCGAAGTCCTCGCGCGGATTCACGACCGAGGTGGTCACCGCCACCTGCCCCGCGAGGTGGACGATCACATCCGCCCCCTGGGCTGCCTCCGTTATGGCGGCCGCATCGCGCACATCGCCGACGATCATGCGGAACGCGTCCGCACCGTGAGTCTGCTTCAGCCATTCCAGATTGCGCGGTGCGCCGCCGCGGCTGAGATTATCGAAGACCGTGACCTTCTCGCCGCGTGACACCAGCCGATGTACATAGTTTGACCCGATAAAACCAGCACCCCCCGTAACCAGATAATTCTTTGTCATGGATTATTCCTTTTTATTCCGCAATGCCATTAAGTCACGATAGACCTGCGGCAGGCTTTGCCCCTCGCGGATCAAGCCAATGCCGCCGATCACCGTGCTGTTAAGATAGTTGTACAGGCGAGCCGTCAACGCCACCGCCAGCGAAGTGGACTGGTCACCCGTGAAGAGGGTCAACGCAGCGCTGATGGCGCCGTCGAAGGTGCCGACCGCGCCAGGCAGGGCAGGGATGGCCCCGCCGAAGGCCGCCGCACCGAGGATGAACAGAGTCCACTGCGGCTGCGCCTGCGGGAAGAACGAAAGCGTGATCAGGTAATAGGCCACCAGCGCCACGATCCAGTTGAGCGTCATCCAGAACAGAAAACGCAGGAACAACCAGCCGTCGGTCAGCACGGCCAGGCCCGCAAAGAACGACTCGAGGAAATTGCCCCCCAATTTCTGAAGGACAGGCCAACGGTGACTTAATTTATGGAAGAGGTTCAACGCCCACTGATTGTTGCGCGCCAACACGTACATCATCGCCAAGCCGAAGAGCACCACTCCACCCACGAGATAACCAATCCGTTCGGAACCTTGCGCATTGACCACGAAGGGCAACGAGGCCAGCAATACACCCGCCGAAAAGGCCAGGTCTACCGTGCGTTCGATGACAATGGTGGGAAGGATCTCGCCAAACTGCATCCCCGATTTTCGGCTGAGCAGGAAAGCCCGCCCCAACTCGCCCAGGCGGAAGGGCAGGAAGTTGTTCAGCAGGTAGCCTTCACCCGCAGCGAAGAGCACGTCCACATAGCGGGGCTTGTCGCGCAGCAGCGTCTGCCAGACCTTGGCGCGGATTCCCATCCACACGAAGGATAGCAGCGCCGACACGGACAGGATGGCGTAGTTCGCATTGCGGACCGCGTCGGCCAGGGTGCGGAAGTCCACAAAGTACAGGATGGCGGCGACCAGCACAAGGCTGACGATCGCGCCAGGCAACCAGCGTTTTGAGTCTTTGAGAAATTGGGACATTTTTTCAACCACAAAGGCCACAAAGGAACACAAAGGGAAGAACGGGTTTCAGAATCCTTCGTGTCCTTTGTGATTAGGAATTACTCTTCGTCCAGTTTGAGGACGGCCATGAAAGCGTCTTGTGGAATCTCCACGTTCCCGACCATCTTGAGACGCTTCTTGCCGCGTTTTTGTTTCTCGAGCAGTTTCTTCTTGC
>CAZGFR010000012.1:36357-53309 GCA_964524485.1 uncultured Anaerolineaceae bacterium
ACCATCTTGAGACGCTTCTTGCCGCGTTTTTGTTTCTCGAGCAGTTTCTTCTTGCGGCTGATGTCGCCGCCGTAACACTTGGCCAGTACGTCCTTGCGCGTGGCCTTGACGTTGGCGCGGCTGATGATGCGTCCGCCCGAGGCAGCCTGAATGGCAACATCATACAGTTGGCGCGGGATCAACTCTTTCAATTTGGTGATCAGGCGCTGACCCTTGTGGTAGGCGTCTCGCTCGTGGACGATGGCCGCCAACGCATCCACCGGGTCGCCGTTGACGAGGATCTCCAACTTCTGTAGCTGGTCCGCGCGGTATTCGAGGAACTGGTAATCGAGCGAGGCATAGCCCTTGGTGCGCGATTTCAATTGATCGAAGAAATCGATGATGATCTCGGAGAGCGGAATCTCAAAATCAAGCTGCACGCGGTGCGGGGCGGGATATTCCTGCTGCTTGAAGACGCCGCGCCGCTTGGTGACCAGGTCCATGATGGGGCCGTAGTAATCGGTGGGCGTGATGATCTCGATGTTCATCCACGGCTCGCGGATCTCGGCGATGGTGCCCGGGTCGGGCAGTTCGGCGGGCGAGTCGACCGTGATGACCTCACCGGTCAGCGTGGCCACTTCGTACTCCACCGAGGGCGCGGTGAAGAGCACATCCAGCAGGTACTCGCGTTCAATGCGCTCCTGGATGATCTCCATGTGGAAGAGTCCCAGAAAGCCCGCGCGGAAGCCGAATCCGAGCGCCTGCGACGTCTCAGGCTGGAAGGTGAGCGAGGCGTCGTTGAGTTGCAGTTTTTCGAGCGACTCGCGCAAGTCGGTGTAATCGTCCGCTTCGACGGGGTAGATGCCCGCAAAGACCATCGGCTTGGGATGGCGGTAGCCAGGCAGCGGTTCGGCGGCAGGATCGGCGGCGCGGGTGATGGTGTCGCCCACGCGGCATTCGTGCACGGTCTTGAAACCCGTGGCGATGTAACCGACCTCGCCCGACCCCAAACTCTGGACGGGCTTCATGCCCGGCGCGAAGATGCCGATCTCCACGGGGCGCATATCGACCTGGGTGGCGAACATGCGCAGCACGTCCGTGGACTTGAGCGAGCCTTCGATCACGCGCACGTACGCGATGACGCCCTTGTAGGAGTCGTAATGCGAGTCGAAGATCAGCGCGCGCAGGGGGACGCTGTCCGCGTCTTTGGGCGGCGGCACACGCTGGACGATGGCCTCCAGCACCTGGTCCACGTTCAGGCCGTCCTTGGCCGAGATGCGGATGACGCTCTCGGCGGGCACGCCGATCAGGCTGGAGATGTCTTCGGCCACTTCGTCGGGACGGGCCGAGGGCAGGTCGATCTTGTTGATCACGGGGACAATTTCCAGGTCCGCTTCGAGAGCCTGGTAGAGGTTGGCCAGCGTCTGGGCCTCGATGCCCTGGGTCGCGTCCACTACCAACACGGCCCCTTCACAAGCCTTGAGCGCGCGGCTGACCTCGTAGCCGAAGTCAACGTGCCCGGGCGTGTCGATCAGGTTGATCTCGTACTTGTTCGAGTCTTTGGCGGTGTAATACATGCGCACCGCCGAGGCCTTGATGGTGACGCCCTTTTCGCGTTCGAGGTCCATCGAGTCGAGCACCTGCGCGGACATATCCCGCTCGGAGATGGTGCCCGTCAGCTGCAGGAGGCGGTCGGCGAGCGTGGATTTGCCATGATCTACATGGGCGATGATACAGAAGTTACGGATATGGTCGGTCATATTAGTTGCGGGCGAGAGTATAACCGATTTTAAGCGAGAGAATCTTCGTTCCCTTCCATTAACTGCGGTCAAGGCCTACACCTTCAAAACAGGATGTTCCTCCATTGCCGAATCGGAAGGCTGCCCATACAATCAGCCCGATGACACACGAACGCGACCGCAAGAGCCTGCTGGCTGTCAATTTGGGACTGGTGGTCAACATCGTCCTATCCGCCGTCAAGACCACGGTCGGGATCCTGAGTCACAGCCCCGCCCTGCTGGCGGAAGGCATCAACTCGACCTCGGACGTGGCCTATTACGTGGTGGCAGGCATCTTCGTGCGCCTGGCCAACAAGCCCGCCGACGACGAGCATCCCTACGGTCACCGCCAGTTGGAGAGCATTGCCTCGCTGGTGGTGGGCGCCTTCGTGGTCGCCACAGCGGTGGCCGTCTTCTGGGACGCCGTGGACAAGATCTGGGATTTGATGGACGGGAAGATCACCACCCTGGGATCGCATCCCTTCGCCTTGTGGGTGGCGCTGGCCACGGTGGTGATCAAGATCGGGATGTTCACCTACGTCCGCCGCCTGGGACGCGAGACCCACAACCCCGTGGTCGACGCCCTGGCCTACGACCACCGCAACGACATCTTCTCCGCCTCGGCCGCCTCCGTGGGAATCTTCCTCGGCCAGCGCGGGCTCCCGTGGGTGGACCCACTGGCGGGCGCGCTGGTGGCGCTGCTGATCCTGCGCACAGGCATCTTCATTTTGCGTGAATCCTCGGTTGAGTTGATGGACGCCGTCCCCAGCATGGAACTGGCCGAGCAGATCGCGGAACGGCTCAAGGACATCCCAGCCGTGGAGCAATTGGAGGAGGTGCAGGCCCATCGCTTCGGCCCGCACATCGTGGTCAACCTGACCATCGGCATCGACGGCTCGCTGACCGTCCGCTCGGGTGACGCCATCGCCACGCAGGTCGAGACCCTGCTGTGTCAGTCGATTCCCAATCTGCGGCGCGTCCACGTCCACTACCACCCCGCCGACACCGACCACCACGACATGACCCTCGACCAAATCCTAGCCGAAGGCCGCCGTCACGTCTGGCATGGGGATACGCAGTATTACGATTGATTTTGCGGAAACGCTCCTTCAGGATGACACAAACATAAAAGGCGCAGCCACCAGGGTGACTGCGCCTTCTTTCTTCTTTCCTCTTCCTTTTACAACTTCTCCAACTCGTCGACCTGTTCCTTGATGACGTCGAAGCCGCCCTGCCAAAAGGCCGCCGAGCGGATGTCGATGCCTGCATCAGCCAGGATCCTCGCGGGCGCTTCCGATCCGCCCGCCGCCAAAATCTTGCGGTACTTCGGCTTGAAGGAGTCACCCTCCGCTTTGAATTGCTTGTAGAGCGAGAGCACCAGCAGCTTGCCAAAGGCGTATGCGTAAACGTAGAACGGCGTGTGATAGAAGTGCGGGATGGCAACCCATTCCCACTTGAAGTCATCGCTCAGGTCGAGCGAATCGCCAAACTGCTCCTTGAGGTTCTCCAGGTACATGGCCGAGACCTCGTCCACGCTGGCGTTCTTCATGATCATGTCGTGCGCCTTGCGCTCGAACATCGCAAAGAAAGCCTGACGCCCGATGGTGGCGTAGGAGTCGTCCACCTGGCGGAAGAGGATGTCGCGGCGTACGTCCTCGTCGGTCTCGACCGCCAGCAGTTTGTCCACCAACATCATCTCGCCAAAGGTGGAGGCGGTCTCCGCCAATGGCAGGGACGAGTGGAAGGTGAAGGTGCTGTGATGCGAGGCCAGCATGGCGTGGATGGCATGTCCAAGCTCGTGGGCCAGCGTCGCCACCTCGCGCGCACTGCCCTGATAGTTGACCAGCACGTAGGGCGTGGTCTCGGGCAGCACGCCCCAACAGAACGCGCCGCCACGCTTGCCTTTGCGGATCTCGCTGTCGAGATGATTCTCATCGAACACGCGCTGAGCCAGCGCACCGAACTCGGGGCTGAAGGCGCTGAACGAGTCGAGCACCATGTCCGCGGCCTGCTCGTAGGGATATTGCTTGTCGGAACCCGCCACGGGGGCGTAGATGTCATAGCGTCGAATCTTCTTCACGCCGAGTTGCTTGGCTTTCAGCTTGAAGAAACGCTGGAAGACGGGAGCGTTTCTTTGCGCCACGTCCAGCAGCGCGTTCACCGCCTCGTCTGGGATGTCGTTCATCAGGTTGCGGGCCGAGATCGGCGACCCGAACTTGCGCAAGCCGACGTTCTCGTTATGCCAGTCGCGGACGCGGGTCTGGTACATCTGGCCAAGGATCGGACCGTCGTTGCCGTATACGCGGAACTGTTCCTGATAGGCTTTGGCGCGCACCTTCGGGTCGGCGCTGTAGACGAAGCTCATCAACTGGGCGCGGGTCAGTTCCTGGGCCTTGCCGTCCACTTTGAACTTGAAGGCGTAGCGGTTGGTGATCGAGTCGTACAGGGTGACCAGCGCGTTCGCACCCGTCACGTCCTTGATGTTGACCACCTTCTCCTCGGCTTCGCTCAACGTGTGCGGCTTGAAGTGGCGCATCTCCTCAAGGAAATACCGATAATCCCCCGAGGCATCCATCAGGCGCTGGGCGTTGACGTCGTCCACTTCCTTCCACCACAGGCTGAAGAACAGTACGCGGTTCTGGATGTCCGCTTCGAATTGCTGGACGCGGCTCTGCAGGGTCTGTGCGGCCTGGTCCTGGGTGTCGGCGGCAAAGGACAGGCCTGAGAAGGCGTCCAGGTTGTGGATGATGCGGGTGGTGTCCTCCAGCGCCTTGACCACATGCAGGAATTCGTCGGTGGGCATCTCGGGGCGCAGTTTTCCGCGCACGCCTTCGAACGAGGTCACCTGCTCTTCGATCTGGTCGAAGGCCGATTCCAGTTCGGGCGAATCGAATCCAGGGTACAGGTCCTTCAGGCTCCAACGCTGCAATTGATAGGCCATGTTTTCTCCTCTTTAAGTAAGATGGAGCCTAATTTTACTCTGCGGGGAAGGGTTTTAAGGAGGTTCTGGAAGACTGTTTTTAAAGAAAAAGGCCGCCGAGAGCGGCGGCCAGATTTGGCTTAGATGCTGGATCGGACATGCATGATGTCGCCGTCCTTGACGAGGTATTCCTTGCCTTCGAGGCGGAACTTGCCTTTGGCCTTGGCCTCAGCCATTGACCCCAGGCTGACCAGGTCCTCGTAGGCCACCACCTCGGCCCGAACGAATCCGCGCTGTAGGTCGGTATGGATCTCGCCCGCCGATTCCTGGGCCGTGGCCCCGCGGCGGGTCGTCCACGCGCGGACCTCGTCCTCGCCGACGGTGAAGAAGGTCTGCAGGGTCAGCAGGTCGAAAGACAGGCGGATCATGCGGTTGAGGCTGAGTTCCTCGATGCCGTATTCCTGCATGAACATGGCTGCATCGTCAGCGGGCAGCTGGGACAGTTCCATTTCGAGTTTGCCCTGCAGCGCAATGGACGGATGATCCAGCGCCACGCTGGGGGCGGACTGTCCCTCGCTGAGGTTGAAGACGGTCAGCATCGGCTTGCGGGTCAACAGGCCGAAGGAGGCGAGTTCGCGCGCTTCCTCGGCGTTGAACTGCATCGTGCGCAGCGGCTTGTTCTCGGAAAGCGTCTTGTGCAGGCGCTCGAACAACTCGATCTGGCGCGCGTTGACGGCCTTGTCCGTGCCGCCTTTCTTGCGTTCCTCGGCCAGCTTCTCGAGCTTGCGCTCGACCGTGATCAGGTCGTTGAGCAGCAATTCTTCGCCCATCGACAGAGCGTCGCGGGCGGCGTCCACGGTGCCGCTGGGATGCGGGACGTTGTCGTTGTCGAAGCCGCGCACCACGTGGATGAAGGCTTCCATCTGCGCGAGTTGGTTCAGCAGCTGGCCAGAGATGCCGCTTTTGGCGGAACCCGCCTCCAGTCCCGCGATGTCGGCGTAGGTCACCTTGGCGTAGATGGTCTTCTTCGGCTTGTACATGTCCGAGAGGATGGTGACGCGCGGGTCGGGGACGTCCACCACAGCGGTGTGGACCTCAAAGCGCCCCGCCGAGGCGGTGGTGGGGGCGTTGCCGCGGGTGAGGGCGTTGAAGATGGTGGTCTTTCCAGATTGGGGTAGTCCTATGATTCCTAGTTTCATCTTGACCTTGTCATGGGAAGTAGTTATACTAGCGCTCGCACTAGCCGAAGTGGCGGAATAGGCAGACGCGCACGACTCAAAATCGTGTACCTTCGGGTATGAGGGTTCGATTCCCTCCTTCGGCACACGGGAACCTACCCGAAAGGGTATTATAACCGAACGCCCTCCTGGTTCAGGAGGGCGTTTTGGTTTACGAAGGACTTACTCTGCTTCTCAGCCTACCGCTTGTTCAGTATAATAGTAACAAACCAGTTTCATTCCTAGAATCCAACTTTAGCCTGGAGGCGCATCGTGAAACTGTCCCTACTCTTCGTGCTCATCGACCTGATGGTCTTGCTGGCGTATCCGATCGTGTTCGTGATCCACCAGGTTCGCAAGCTGTTCCAAGCCAAGCGATAGTTCGTCATCGCGGCCGTTCGATCATCCTATCCTGGGAGGCTTCCATGCCGACACTGAACGATATCCTGGCCGTCATTTTGGGAGGGGGACGCGGCGCGCGCCTGTATCCCCTCACCCAGCAGCGCTCCAAGCCTGCAGTGCCCATCGCGGGCAAGTACCGCCTGATCGACATTCCCATCAGCAACTGCATCAACTCCCAGATCTTTCGCATTGCCCTGCTGACCCAGTTCAACTCGGTGTCGCTGCACCGTCACATCTCGCGCAGCTACCAGTTTGATGCCTTCCACACGGGCTGGGTACAGATCTGGGCCGCCGAGCAGACTCTCGACCGCTCGGACTGGTACCAGGGCACGGCGGACGCCGTCCGCAAGCAGTTGTTCGAGATCCAGGCCACGGGCGCGAAACACGTGCTGATCCTGGCAGGCGACCACCTGTATCGCATGGATTACGCCTCCATGGCTCACTATCACTGGGAGAAGGGCGCCGATATCACCGTGGCAGTTCAGCCCGTTTCGATGGAGGAGGCTCATCGCCTGGGCATCCTCAAGCGCGAATCGGACGGACGCATCTCCTCGTTCGTGGAAAAGCCCAAGGACCCCGAGATCCAAAAGCGATTCGTCAGCCGCGACGACCCCGAACGTCCGCTGCTCGGCTCGATGGGCATCTACATGTTCAACACCCAGGTGCTGATCGACCTGCTGACCAACTATCCCCGGCACGACGATTTCGGCGGCGACATCATCCCGCAGGCCATCGGCTCGCACAAGGTCTTCGGCTTCGACTTCGACGGCTTCTGGCAGGACATCGGAACGATCCGCTCGTTCTACGAGACCAATCTGCTGCTGGCCTCGGCCGACTCGCCCTTTAACTTCTACGACCCGAAACTGCCCATCTACACCCGCGCGCTCTTCCTGCCTGGCTCCACCGTGGAGGACAGCCAGTTGAAGGACGCGCTGATCTCCGAAGGCTGCCGCATCCAGAAGGCCGAGATCACGCGCTCGATCATCGGCACCCGCAGCCAGGTCGGGGCGGGGACGGTCATCAAGGACAGCATCGTCATGGGCTCGGATTACTACGACAGCGAGGCGCGCCAGCGCAGCATCTCGATCGGCATCGGCGCGAACTGCTACATCGAGGGCGCGATCCTCGACAAGAACGCGCGTATCGGCGACGGCGTGGTCATCCGCCCCTTCCCGCGCGATAAGGACATCGACCACGATACCTGGTATGTGCGCGACGGAATCGTGGTCATCCCCAAGGACGCCGAAATTCCCTCGGGCACGCGCATCGAACCTGACAATTCGAGTACATAAGTCACATTGACCCGGTACCCCTCCAGGCGTACACTTTCCGCGCCTAGAGGAGAAAGTTCCAGACCGTCACGGAGGTGGTCCGTGGCGGTCTATCATTTTTCAGGGCAAGACACACGGAGAATGGAATGAATGAAATCTGGCCGATTGCCGTAATCATCCTGCAATTGATCTTTCTGGAAGGCATCCTGTCCATCGACAACGCGGCTGTGATCGGCGCGTTGGTCACCCCCCTGCCCTCCGACCAGCATGTCCCCTGGCCCAAAGGGTTGAAGCGGATCGGGGAATGGCTGCACCCGCTCCTGGGCAACCAACGTATGGCCGCCCTGCGCGTGGGCTTGTTGGGCGCATATCTGGGTCGCGGCCTGATGCTGCTGATGACCAGTTTCCTCATCCACAACTCGTGGGTGAAACTGATCGGTGCGGCCTACCTCATCCACCTGGCCTTCGACAACCTGCAGGATAAATCGGGCGGCGGCGGCGAGGACGACGATGAGATCAAGCCGATCAAGGTCCAGTCCTTCTGGGCCACCGTGCTGACGGTCGAGACCATGGACTTGATCTTCAGCATCGACAACGTGGTGGCGGCGGTCTCGCTCTCCGACAAGATCTGGGTGGTGATGCTGGGCGTGGCCATCGGCATCCTGACCATGCGCTATGCGGCGGGCATCTTCAGTTACGCCGTGGAGCGCGAACCGATCCTGCAACAGGCGGCCTATGTGCTGGTGCTGAATATCGGCATCGAACTGGTGCTGGCCCAGGTGTGGGGCGTTGAGATCCCCGACCTGCTGCGGTTCGCCATCTCGGTCGCCACCATCCTGTTGGCCATCGCTTACGCCCACAGCCCGTTCCTGCAAAAATTCCGCTTCGCGCTGGTCTGGCTGGCCAGGGGATTCGGCATCGTCAACGAATTTGTGGACTGGGCGCTGGCTCCGTTTCGTGGCATACTGAGTCTGGCGGCGGGTCTCTTCAAGGGCAGATCCGAGCCCACCCCCGCCTAGCAGGAAAGCGAGCAAACCATGATCACCATCAAGACTCCCGTCAACCGCGACGATTTCAAGGCGTACTACGCCCTGCGCTACAAGGTCCTGCGTGAACCCTGGGGCCATCCCAAGGGCACCGAGAAGGACGATTACGAGCCCATCAGCGAACACTTCATGGCCGTCAACGAAAAAGGCGAAGTGGTGGGCGTGGCCAAATTATATGAAAAGAGCGAAGGGGTGGGACACGTCTCGCACCTGGCCGTCTCACCCGATCACCAGCACAAAGGCATCGGCAGACTGTTGGTGCAGACCGTGGAAGCGCGCGCCCGCGAGCGCGGTTTCCACTCGGTAGGGACCATGGCGCGCGTCACCGCCACCGCGTTCTTCGAGAAACACGGCTACCGCGTGACGGGCATGCCGTCCGTGCATTTGGGCACCACGCACCTGGTCTGGATGGAAAAGGAATTGAACTGACCTCCGTGCAAAACTGTCCGGCTTTGCGACTTGACAGCGCTTTTCGTGCTGGAGTACACTGAAAACGGATGGGGAGTAGCCGCCTGTCCCCACAGGATGGACCGTCGTCATTTCATTGGCAAAAAAGCCATCGGCGATCCATGCGCACGCCCTTGGCAAAGCGTTGGCAAGACCACCACGGGTGTGGTGGTCTTTTTTATTGGCGCCACAGCCATCATTATCTTCAAGGAGAGTTGCATGGTTTTTGAGAAGAACGACACCCCGCAGCAAGACTGGCACGCGCTGGACGCGAAGGAAGTCCTACGCCACCTGCAAGTGGAGGAAAACGGCCTGACCAGCGCGGAGGCGGCCAGCCGTCTCGCGCAGTACGGCGAGAACCAATTGCGGGAGGCGCCGCGTCCCACCTTCTGGCACATGCTGTGGGAGCAGTTGAACAATTTCGTGGTCATCCTGTTGATCGTGGCCTCGCTCATCTCGGCCCTGTTGGGCGATTACGTCGAGGCGGCGGCCATCCTGGCCATCGTGGTATTGAACTCGGTGCTGGGCATCTTCCAGGAGCGCCGCGCAGAGGAGGCCCTGGCGGCTCTCAAGAAACTGGCCGCCCCCGACGCGCAGGTTATCCGCGACGGACACCGCCAGCCTGTGCCCGCCCGCAGCCTGGTTCCAGGCGACATCGTCTATCTCGAAGCGGGAAATTTCGTCCCCGCCGACGTGCGCCTGCTGGAAGCCGTCAACCTGCGCATCGAGGAGGCCTCGCTGACGGGCGAGTCGCTGCCCGTGCAGAAAAACGCCGCCACGGTGCTCGACGAAAATGTCCCGCTGGGCGACCGCAAGAACACGGCCTTCATGGGCACGCTGGTCTCCTACGGGCGCGGACGCGGCGTGGTGGTCAGCACAGGCATGCACACCCAACTGGGCCTGATCGCCTCCATGCTGCAAAATGTCGATGTGGAGGAGACCCCGCTCCAGCGCCGCCTCGACCAGCTGGGCAAGACGCTCAGCATCGGTTCTCTGGCGCTGGTGGCTATCGTCTTCCTCGTGGCGCTCTTCAACTACACCGACATCAGCCAGATCTCGAACGGGTTCCTCAGCTACGTCAAAACCTACGCGGAGCAAATCACCGAGGTCTTCATCATCGCCGTCAGCCTGGCCATCGCCGCCGTGCCCGAGGGCCTGCCCGCCGTCGTGACCATCTCGCTGGCGCTCGGCATGCGCGAGATGATCCGCCGCCACGCGCTCATCCGCAAATTGTCCTCGGTGGAGACGCTTGGCTCGGCCACCACCATCTGCTCGGACAAGACCGGCACCCTGACCCAAAACGAAATGACCGTCACCCGCATCTGGGCCGACGGGCAGTTCATCCACCTGACCGGGACGGGCTACGTGCCCAAAGGCGATTTTCTGGTGGACGGCCGACCCGTGGATGTGACGAAATATCCCGCCGCACTGACGACCCTGTGGCTGGGCGTGCTCAACAACGACGCCGAGATCGAGACCACGGGCGAGAACGAGGGCGCGCAGACGTATCGCATCGTCGGCGACCCGACCGAGGGCGCCCTGCTGGTAGCCGCCGCCAAGGCGGGCGCGCTGCACATCCAGATCGACGAGGCCTACCCGCGCGAGAACGAGGTCCCCTTCGACTCGGAGCGCAAACGCATGATCACGATCCACAACGTGAGCGAACCGCATCCCGAAGACCCTTCGCCTTTCTACAACCAGAATCACAAGGACTGGGACGTGATCGCCGTCAAGGGCGCACCCGACGTGGTGCTGAATCTGTGTTCCAAATATCAGGCCATGAATGACGAGGCCAAACTCCTCGACCCGCTGACCCGCGAACGTATCCTGGTCGCCAACGACGACATGACGAAGGACGCCCTGCGCGTGCTGGGACTGGCCTACCGAGTCGTCCGGGACGTGCCCGACAACCCCGAAGAGATCAAGACCGACGACCTGGAAAAGGAGCTGGTCTTCGTGGGGCTGGTCGGCATGATCGACCCCGCCCGCGCCGAGGTCAAGCCTGCGCTTGCCAAGGCGCGCCACGCCGGCATCCGCACCGTGATGATCACGGGCGACTACCCCAACACCGCGCGCGCGATTGCCGAAGACATCGGCCTGCTGACGCCCGGGCACAAGGTCCGCACGGGCGCGGAACTGGACGCCATGTCCGACGAGGAACTCAAGCGCGAGATCGAGATCACGGACGTGTTCGCGCGCGTCTCGCCCGAGCATAAGATGCGCCTCGTGGATGCACTGCAAGCCAACGACGAGATCGTCGCCATGACGGGCGACGGCGTCAACGACGCGCCCGCCATCAAGCGCGCCGACATCGGCGTGGCGATGGGCATCACCGGCACCGATGTGGCCAAGGAAACCGCCGACATGGTGCTGACCGACGACAACTACGCCAGCATCGTCTCGGCCGTCGAGCAGGGCCGCATCATCTACTCGAACATCCGCAAGTTTGTGTTCTTCCTGCTGTCTTCCAACGTGGCAGAGATCATGATCATCTTCCTCGCCACGCTGGCGGGCCTGCCCGCCCCGTTGACCGCCATCCAGCTGCTGTGGCTCAACCTGATCACCGACGGCGCGCCTGCCCTGGCCCTGGCCATGGAAAAGGGCGACCCCGACATCATGGACCATAAGCCGCGCTCCAAGAAGGAACCCATCATCAACCGCTCGATGGGCCTGGGCATCTTCATCCAGACCATTGCCCAAACCTCGGCCGTGCTGATCGCCTTCAGCCTCGGCCTGGTCTGGCACCTCGAAGCGGGTGCGCAGCTGGACGGCAACCCCTTCCTCTACATCCTCCAGCACGACTGGCGCGGCATCGACGTGAAGACTGCCCAGACAATGGCTTTTGCCACACTCTCGCTGGCCGAGTTGTTCCGCGCCTACACCGTGCGCTCGGAGCGCGCCTCGATCTTCCGCATCGGCGTGTTCTCGAACAAGTGGATGCAGTACGCGGTGGGTGCGTCGATCTTCCTGCTCTTCATTGTCACCGTCGTGCCCTTCCTCCAGCCGATCTTCAACACGCACTTCCCTAGCCTGCGCGAATGGGCCACCATCGTCGGTCTGGCGCTGATTCCCGCCATCGCAGAGGAGATCACCAAGTTCTTCCTGCGGCGCAGCGAAAAGTAACAACCGAGTGGGGCGCACCTGTCAGATGTGCCCCACTTATTTTATTGGGGAACGCTCATGCTACAATTACTGCATGGAACTGCGACTCAAAAGCGCGATTTTGGACATCGATGGAGGAGCCCATGACCGATTTCACCCCCATCCACTTCTATGACCACGTGATCGAGCCCATCTTCGACACACTGCCCGCGCTCGAAAAATCACCCACCTGCCCGCAGGGATTCATCTGGGACGAACGCACTTATCGCGTGGCCGAGATGTTGGCCGAGTGGAGCGACTTCACCCGCCGCGGCAGGATGGCGCGCAACATGCGTCCCAGCCATGCGTCCGTGGCGGCCACGCGCGGATCGCTGGGCGTGGGCCGCTTCTACTTCCGCGTCCGCACCGACTCGGGCCAGGTCTTCGACCTCTACTACGACCGCGCCCCGCAGGATGCCGACCGCCGCAAGGGACAATGGTTCCTGTATCGCGAAATGCAAGAAGATTGAATCACACACCAGAGTAGAACCCCAATGAATTTCCCCAACAAACAAGCGCTGACCTTTGCGGCCAGCGCTTGTTATTTCGAACAATAATCGCTAGACCTGCTCGAAGCGTTCCACAGGAACCACGAACAGAGTCGCGCGCGGTTGTGCCGTACTCGACCCAAGCCTGGCGCGCATCAAGCCGATGGCCTCGTCCACGTGGTTGTCGTCCACGCCCACCAGCAGGGTGGCCACACCGCTACGCAGGAATCCGCCCGTGGAAGCCACGCGCGTCACGCGGAAGGCCCCGCCCGTCAGCGCCTGGGTCAGGGCATCGGCGTCCTGGTCTTTCACGATCACGATGATCATTTTCATGGCTAGATCTCCTCAAAGCGTTCGACCGGCAAGATAAAAACGGTGGCCCCACCCACGGTCACAGGGACAGGCGCGGGCATCGGCATGGGCGAGCCTTCCAGCGGCAGGGTCATGTATTCCACGCGCTGGCGGCAGGTTTCGTGCAGGGTATCCAGCACCGCCTGCTCACGTCCCTCGGGCAGGCCGATCAACAGGGTCGCGTTGCGACGACCCAGAAACCCGCCTGCGCTCGAAAGATACACCACCGACGCGCCCAATGGCTCCACCGCGCGCACAGCCGGGTCCTGGTCCTGCTCCTGCACCACTGCCAGCACCAGCGACCGAATTTTCTCATTGCTCATGGGGCTTCCCTTTCTCTAAACCGTATGCTTCCAAAACGGGCAGCACCATCAGCACGCCCGTATCGGGATCTTCCAGATTGCCCACCACCCGCCGCGTGGCCGTCACCAGCGCCTCCACCAACGCATGGTCCGAAACGGTGGTGAACAGCGTGCGGCTGAGCGATTCGGGGGCCTCGTAAAAATCGTCCAGCGAAGGCATCAGCGGGATGTCGTCGCGGATGCCGCTCCTCTGGCGGATGCGTCCCAGCCCAGTGCTGAAGAGGACGGTCACCCCGCTCACGCCCTCCGCCTCCCAGGCCGCCAGCACCTCCTCCAGATAGTCGGGATCATGCAAAACGAACAGGACGAGAAACATCAGGACTCTTCCTCCTTTGGCAATTCGGCCTGGACTGCGGCCTGCTCCCGTTTCGACGGTCTTTCCGCCGCCCGGGCATTCTGCGCGAACAACGCCCGCAACAGTGGCGGCGTGACCAGCGTGCTGACCAGCACCATCGCCACGATGGCCGAGAACTCTGAGCCCGACACCAGGCCCTCGCGCACCCCCACGCTCGCCACGATCAGCCCGACTTCGCCGCGCGAGATCATGCCCGCGCCCAACTGAGTCGACTCGAGCGCCGACAGCCCCCCCAGCCTCGCGCCCAGTCCCGAGCCGATCCATTTGCCCAGCACGGCAATGACAATAATGACCAGCGTCATCCAATAGGCTTCAGTCTGCAACTCACGCACATTGACCGTCAACCCGATGTTGACGAAGAAGATCGGCACGAACAGCCCGTAGGCCATCGCATGGAACCCGCTCTCGACACGCTCCTTTTCGGGCACGCGCGCGGTCATCAGCCCCGCCAGGAAGGCGCCCGTGATGGCCGCCATACCACCCAGCAATTCCGCCGCCAGGCCGTAGGCCAGCATGACCACCAGCGCCAGCGTCACCACACCCTGGCTGACCGGCAGGTGCGCGATGCGGCGCATCAACCACGGCAGGGACCACAACCCGAATGCAACTGAGAGCACCAGGAAGGCCGCCATGCGTATGGCGATCAGGCCCACGCCCGCCAGGGTCCCTGCGCCGCTCTGCACGGCCAGGAAAACCGAGAGGAATAGGATGACCAGGATATCGTCGAAGACCGCCGCACCCAGCAGGCTGAGTCCCACGCGGCTGCGCAAGGCCTTGAGCTCGATCAGCGTCTGGGCGGAGATGCTCACGGAGGTGGCGCCCAGCGTCAGTCCAAGAAAGATGGAGGCGACAGAGTCCATCCCGAAGAGCGGACCGATCCCCCATCCCAGCAGGACGGGCACGGCCACACCCAGGGTCCCCGCCAGGGCCGAGACGCGCAGGTTGCGGGTCAACTCGCCGAGGTGTAATTCCATGCCCGCCAGGAACATCAGCAGCAGCACGCCCATCTCGCCCAGTTTGGTGATGAACTCGGCCATACTCTCGTTAAGGAAGGGCAGATGCATCACGTTGAGCAGGGAGGGGCCGAGGAACACGCCCACCAGCAATTCGCCCAGCACCGAGGGCTGTCCCAGGCGGATGCTGAGATAGCCCGCCATCTTGGCAGATAGCAGGAGCACTGAAAGCAGAAAGGCCAATTGCAGGAAGGCGGTCATTGGTAAAGAGTATACACGCAATTTTGGGAGATTGAATAAATTTTAGGTTAAATCCCGATAAAACAAAGCCTCCCGTGAAATGGACGGGAGGCGCAGGTCTTAGTAGGGCGCGTCGCCGGGCGAACCGCCAGGCACTTCGTGCCAGTTGTCGAACGTGTCCGGGCCGGTCGGAATGACGCGTTCGGCCGAGCCGCAGGCGTGCAGGTCCAGCGGGAGGTTGTCGAGGTGGTCGTCGCGGATCTCGGTCACGTAGGTGCTAGAGGTCGGCGAGCCGTAGGTCGAGATGACCACGTCCACCACGCTGGCGCCGCCCGCGTACAGGACGACCGGGTCGCGGCTGTCACCGTCGCCGATGATATTGAAGTAGTCATCGCCCAGGCTGTCGCTGGCGGCAATCGTCAGGATGATGGTATTGGGCGGGAACGAGTACGGCATGTGATAGGGCTGCTCGCCCTGGGCGTAGATGGGCGAGAGCACCACGGCGAACCCGCGCGGCGGAATGACGGTGGTGTTGACGATGGTGTTCGCGCCAGGGGAAACGCGCGGCTGGCGGTCGGCCCAGGCCACGATCTGGTCGGGCGTGCCCGAAGTCCCGCCGTCGTACAGCCACAGCCCGCGGACATCCATGGGTTGGTCGCCCGGGTTGTAAAGTTCCACATACTGGTTCCACTTCTTGAAATCGACCGAGCCGCACGGATAGGCCATCACCTCGCTGATGACGACGTTCGGCGTGGTGACCGGTAAGACCTGCGGCAGGACTCCCGCCCCGACAGAGGAAACCGGTACGGCCTGCGACGTCGCGCCTTCGGCCGGCAGGACGCTGCACTGGCGTGTGATAGGCATGTCCACGGAGGGGGTGCCCGAGGTGATCAGCACGGAGATGGTCACCACCGTTGGCGTGGACGGGGCGATGAAGATCGCATTCAGTCCGGGCGGCGTGGAGACGACGCTCCCGTCGCTGGCCTCCCACTGGATGGTGGCGTTGGGCGGAATGACCCCATCCAGCGCCAGGGGAGTCTGCTCGCCGGCGCGCACTTCGCACACATCCGGCAGGATCTTCACGAGGTTCGATGCGGTGGCGGGTGCGCCACAGCCCGCCATCACGATGGACAGGCACAAGGCTACAGAAATGAGGAGGGAACGATTGTGCTGCATGGGAACTCACTTTGGCGCAACTTGAACTGGCAGGGAAAACACGGCACTCTGGTTACAGAAATTCTGGGAGGCCTGCAGGGTGAGATATCCGCTTCCCCCGCTGCGGGCCATCTTGAGGCTGGTCTCGCATCCGTTGTTCGAGCCCAGGGCCTGGAAGGCCTCTCCGCTGTACTGCCACTTGCAGGACAGGATGACATCCTCTTGAGTGGAGCGGGCGGTGAGGGTCAACGTCTCGCCAGCCGAGGCGGTCAGGGTGTCGCCCGGTTGTAACGGATCGACGTGTCCCTGCACAAGGAATTCGATGGAGGTCGGCGGCGAACAAGCCGGGAAGACCATCACCAGCGCCGCCACAGAGAGGGCAAATACCACCGAGATCAGCCAGAAGGGCAGGCCGGTGATATAGGTGCGGACCTTCTCCGAGGCGATGAAGGGTTTGATGGAAGGGATCTCGATCCCCAGGCGCAACAGCCCCAGTACGCCGCTGCTGAAAAAGGCGCCAAACGCAAAGACCGCCTGCTGCGGGTTGGGGCTCTGGCTGAGCCAGATCAGCACACTGCGCGGAAACAACAACTGCACGCGGACCGCCGCCAGGGCGGCCACCCACAGAAGAACGAACAAAGCCAGTCCACGAATGATCTCAAGCGGCCTGCGTGGCATAATATTTTCCATCCTGAAAAGTCGGTTAGTTGTTCCGTCCAAAAGGGCGGGGCAGAAATGAGAACCTTAAAAAACGCAATGTTTTTGCAATGTTCATTATAGTCACAACGCAAGGGTCTTCACTTTAGGGGAACTTTACAATTTCGCTAAACTTACAACTTGGAAAGGA
>CAZGFR010000013.1:0-18792 GCA_964524485.1 uncultured Anaerolineaceae bacterium
GACGCGTGATGATTTTGAAGCCTACCTAAAACTGCCTGCCCAACACAACGCGCACTTGGCTGGCGGGCAACGCTCCCCGTTGGACGGCTGGTCATTGATTTACTTGCCGAACTGGAATCCCGTCGTAAAATTGGCTGATGGATAAAATGATGACTAAAAACGATCGCTCAGTTAAGGACTATATTGCTTCCCTTGATGATGAACAAATCGCAAAAGATACCCTGGTGCTGATCGAAATGATGCAGCGAATCAGCGGACATGCGCCAAAGATGTGGAATGTGGGAACTATCGGGTTTGGTACGTACCATTACAAATACGACAGCGGGCGCGAAGGTGACTCTCAAGTTATTGGTTTTTATCCAAGAAAAGGCAAGATAACCGTTTACCTTATGGATGGCACTGTGCGATATTCGGAATTGCTGGCTCGCTTAGGCAAACACTCCACGAGCAGGGTCTGTGTGTACATCAAGCGGCTCAGCGATGTACAACTGCCAATCCTCGAACAAATTGTACAACAGTCTTATGAGTACGTAAAATCCCAAGACGGGCATATGCACCGAGCAGTAGAGTAAGGGGCATACTGGAAGTTCATCAAATGCAATTCTTTGGAGTCTCCAAAATGCAAATTTCCATTACAAAAGCCCACAAAAGGCATTTGGAGGGTTGTAAGAATGCCCTGCTCCATTCCAAACTCGGGCAGGAGTATTTTCCCACAGAGCAAAAGGCTGGCGCTGCCATCGCAGAAGGAATAACGAAAGAAGAGATGTTTGTGGCGCTCGACGAAAAGGGGGAATGCCTGGGATTTATCTGGTTTATCTTGTCGGGTGCGTTTCACAGTTTTCCCTATCTTCATATCATCGCTGTTCGAGAAGAATTTCGCGGGCAGGGCATCGGCAGGAAAATGCTGTCTTTTTTTGAAGAGATGGTCTTTCCAAACAGCTCAAAAGTGTTTCTGGTCGTTGCAAATATCAATCCTGACGCAAAGCGGCTGTATGAAAACCTGGGATACCAACAAGTTGGAGCGCTTCCCAATCTATACAAAGAGGGTGTCACAGAATATTTGATGATGAAAGAAAAGACATCTTCCTAAATGGAAAGCGGGCTACTGATCAACAGCAACGTCAAGGGCTGATCAGGAAAACGGGGTAAACGGCGAGTAACAAAGTAGAATCGAGACATCAGAAGTTTTGAAGGCTTCGGATGTCTGAAAAGCGGTCTGACAAAGCGTACAACGACTTTCTTGATCGGCATCCCCCTGGGGCGTTCCACTACTCTACCCACCCTTTAACTTTTCCAACACCCGCTTCTCGCGCTTCTCCCAGGTCAGGGAGGCCACGTCCGCGCGGGCCTGGGCGGCCAGGGACCGCCTGCGCGGCTCATCCGCCAGCAGCGCCTCGATCGCCGCTTCCCACTTCCCGATTCCCGACTCCCGATTCCCGACTCCCGATTCCCGATTCCCCTCTTCCCCTGCGGGGCAAAATACTGCGCTCCCCTCATGCAGCACCTCGCGGATCGACGGCAGGTCCGCCGAGACGATGGCGCGGCTCGAGGCCATGTACTCGAACATCTTCATCGGGTTGATGACCTCGGCAATGTCCTGTCCGCTGCTGGCCGAGATCGAGCGGCTATAGGGCATAAGCAGCACATCCGCAGCGGCCTGATAGAGCGGGATGCGCGCGTGTTCCACGAAGCCCGTCATGGTCACGTTGGTCATGCCTGCTTCGGTCAGTCTCGCGCGCCAGAACTCCACCAGTTCGGGCGTCCCGCCCACCCACAGGAAGTTGACCTGCGGCATGCGCCCCGCCAGCTCGAACAACAGGTCCGCGCCGCGGCCTGGGTAGATGTGACCCGTGAAGCCGACGGTCGGACCCTTGGGCAGGTGCAGCCGACGCCGCGCCTCGGCGGGATTCGGCAACCCGTCATATTTCTCCAACTCCACGCCGTTCGGCGCGACGACGACCGACTCGTTCGGGAACTCGAGCCTGGTCGAGCGTTCCAGAGCCTTTCTCAACGCGGACGTGGTAACCGTCAAGACTTTTGATCCGCGCGCCTGCCAGAACTGACGCAGCCACCACGCGCCCATGCGTCCCGCCACGTCGGCGTGCATTTCGAGGACCACGGGGAATCCGCTCCACGCAGCCAGCGCCGCCGACTGCGGCAGCCAGGTGTAGACCAGGTCCGCGCCAAAGAGCCGCGCCGCTGACTGGGCGCGCAGGATGAAGTCCAGGCGTTTGAGGCGCGGGTTGGACGGGATCAGGCTCAGGTCGGGGACGAGTTTGAGTCCGTAATGGGCGCGGAGCTGCTCCGGGGTGGGACTCTCCGTCTCGCGCGGGGCGAACATCCGCAGGTCGTGTCCCAACTGCAACAAGGCCTGGGTCACCTTCATGGCCTGGATCGAGTTGGCCGTGAGGGATGGAATGCGCGAGTTGGTGATGACGGCGATCTTCATCGAATTTCCTGGATGCCGCGCCAGGCCATGATGCCCACCGAGGCAATGTAATAGAACGAGAGCAGCGCGCCCGCCGCGAGGATGCCGTAGCGGGGGATCAACCAGAAGGCCAGCGCCACCTTGATCAGGCCAACGATCAGCGTGGTCCAGATGGGGAACTCGGGCAGGCCCAGCGAGAGCAGCAGCGGACGATTCCAGAAGAGGGTGTAGTTGAAGGCCAGGCCGACGAAGAGCGCCAGCATGGCGGGGTAGGCCGCGACGAATTCCTGATGGCCCGTGTAGAGGACCAGCGCGAACTGGCCGAGGAAGATGAATCCTAGCGCGGCGGCGGTGTTGACCGCAAGGGCCAGCGCCGTGACCTTGCGCAGGAAACTCCGCAGCGAAGCCCAGGCCTTTTGCACGATGAGACGGTTGATCTCGGGATAGGTGGCCGCGATGAGCGGGTCGGCGGGCACCGAGAGGAAACTGACCAGCGCGTAGGCCGCCTTGTAATAGCCGACCGCCTCGGTCGAGAGGAAATAGCCCACCCAGAGCGGCTCGCTCTCGCGGAAGACCTTGATGATGGTGGCGCTGATGTTCGAGCTGACCGCAAAGCGGATCAGGTCACGCGATTGAGTGAAGGACGGCAGCGGCGCGCGTCCCCAGTCCGCGCCGAGGCGTTCGGCCAGTTCGCGCTGGGCGGTGAAGAACAATCCCAGCCCGAGGATAACCTTGCCCACCAGATACGCCGAAAGCACGACCCACAACGTGTTCGGCAGGAAGAATCCCGCTGCCACGATCAGCAACGACGCGATGCTCTGGATCAGGTTGATCGTCCCTTGGTAACGGATCTTGCCCGTGACTTGCAAAATCCCCGTGGAAGTCTCGGTGTTGAAGTTGGCCAGCAGTCCCAGCCCGAAGACGATGAACAGCAGTTCGGTGTCGGGCGTCTTGGCGATGGTCCGCGCCGCCCAGCCCGCCAGGATCAGCACCGCGACGAAGGCCAGCACGGAAACGGCGATCTCGGTCAACGCGGCAGCCTTGATCAACGCCGCGGCTTTTTGCTTCTCGTCCTTTTCGAGATATTCGCCGCCGTAGCGCACCACCAGCTCGCTCATGCGGAAGGACAGGATGCTGTTGACCGTGGAGGCGAATCCCATCACGACCGTGATCAGGCCCAGCCCGTCCGCGCCGAGCAGACGGATGGCCAGCGCCCCCATGACGACGCTCAGCCCCAGGCTGATGGTGTTGCTGGTGAACAGGTGCGCGCTGGAACGCAGCACGCGGCCCAGCAGCGGATCGTGTTTGAGTTTATCGAGAAGGGACATGGCGGAATAGTTTTACCACAGAGACCACGGAGTCCACAGAAGGGTTGGAAAATGCCTCTGTGGACTCTGTTTCATTTTATTCTTCACTCAGCGCGGCGAAAACTACGGCGTCAACACATCGCGAGCCCAGCCGCGCTCCCGGTTGTACCAGTCGATCAAATGGCCCAGGCCCTCTTTCAGCGTGACCTGCGGCTGCCAGCCGAGCATCTCGCGCGCCTTGGACACATCCGCCCAGTTGGTGAACATGTCGGCCAGGTTGGGCGGACCATATTTCACGTCCGCCTTCCTGCCGGTCAGTTCTTCGATCAACTCGACCAGGCCGTTGATGGTGATGACCTCGTGCCCGCCCAGGTTGACGATCTCATAGCCGACGGGTTTGAGCGCCGCGATGGTGCCGCGCACGATGTCGTCGATGTAGGTGAATCCGCGTGACTGGGTCCCGTCGCCGTTGATGCGCACAGGCTGGCCTTCGGTGATCCACTGCACGAAACGGAACATGGCCAGGTCGGGGCGGCCGGCGGGACCATAGACGGTGAAGTAACGTACGATGGTCACATCGATGTCGTAGAGGTGATGGTAGGAGTGGGTCAACGCCTCGGCGCCCTTTTTGCTGGCGGCATACGGCTGGAGCGGCTCGCTGCTGGAGGCCGTCTCGGGCGTGGGGTAGGGCGGATTCTCGCCGTAGATGCTGGAGGTGGAGGCCATCACGATCTTCTGGCAGCCGAACTGACGGCAGACCTCCAGCATGTTCAACGTACCCAACACGTTCGACTCGAGGAACACCCAGGGATTCTCCACGCTGAAGCGGACTCCCGCCCGCGCCGCCAGGTGGATCACGCCATCGAACTTGTCGTTGCGGAACAGGTCGATGACGGGTTTCTCCGAGATGTCGGCCTTGTGGAAGGAGAATCCCTGGTTGGCCCGCAGGTTGCGCAGGCGATACTCCTTCATGCGCGGGTCGTATGCGTCGTTCATGTTGTCGATGCCGACCACGCTGTGCCCCTGGTCGAGCAGCATCTGCGAGGTCCGCGCGCCGATGAATCCCGCCGCGCCGGTTACCAGATAATGTGCCATGTTATCACCTCCAAAATGCCATTGCGAGGAGGGCGTAGCCCGACGAAGCAATCTTCTATTACTGTTACCACGAGATTGCTTCGGGCTGCGCCCTCGCAATGACGTCTATAATCGTTCTACGTTTTCGCTTTCCTTGCCCAATTTTCCCGTGGCGTTACGGCTGTCAAACACGAACTTGGCGGCCTTGATGATGGCGGGGTAATCATAGACTTTGTGGTTGGTCACGATGATGACCGCGTCCGCGTCAGCCACGGCGGACATCACGTCCGCAATGCTGTCCATCTTCCAGCCTTCGTACTCGTGGTGGATGTGCGGGATGTACGGGTCGTGATACTCCACGATGGCTCCTTTGCGTTTGAGCAGCGCGATCACGTCCAGCGCAGGCGACTCGCGCACGTCATCGATGTCGGGTTTGTAGGCCGCGCCCAACACCAGCACCTTCGAGCCCTTGAGGGTCTTGCCGCGGTCGTTCATGGCCTCCAGCATACGGTTGACCACGTAACGCGGCATGTTGGTGTTGATCTCGGAAGCCAGGTCGATGAAGCGCGCGTTGTAATTGAAGGCCTTCATCTTCCACGAGAGATACAGCGGGTCGATCGGGATGCAGTGTCCGCCCAGGCCCGGCCCGGGCGTGAACTTCATGAAGCCGAACGGTTTGGACGCCGCCGCCTCGATGACCTCCCATACGTCCACGCCGAGGCGCTCGCACATGATGGCCATTTCGTTGACCAGGCCGATGTTGATCATGCGGAAGGTGTTCTCCAGCAGCTTGGCCATTTCCGCGGCCTCCGCCGACGAGACCGAGTGGATGTGCTGGAGGGCGCCCGCATACCAGGCCGAAGCCACTTCGCTGCAGGCGGGCGTGATGCCGCCCATCACCTTGGGGGTGTTGAGGGTGGTGAAATCCTCGCGGCCCGGGTCCACGCGCTCGGGCGAGAAGGCCAGGAACCAGTCCTCGCCGACCTTCAGGTCGTGTTCCTCGCCCAATTTGGGCAGCAACACTTCGCGGGTCGTGCCCGGGTAGGTGGTCGACTCGAGCACCACCACCATGCCCGCGTGCATGTACTTGGCCAACTCTTCCGTGGCGGACAGGATGAACGACATGTCGGGGTCGCCCGTCTTGCGCAGCGGGGTCGGCACGCAGATGCTGACCGCGTCCATTTCCCGCAACACAGAGAAATCGGCGGTGGCCGTCAGGTGCCCCGACTTGACCAGTTTCTCAATGGCTTCGGTCTTGACGTCTGGAATGTATGAAACGCCTTTGTTGAGCGAGTCGACCTTGCGCGAATCGGGGTCCACGCCCGTGACGTGAAATCCCGCCTCGCCAAAGACCACGGCCAGGGGCAGCCCCACGTAGCCCAGGCCCAGGATGGCGATCTTGGCGGTCTTGTCTTGCAGTTTTTTGATCAGGGTCTCTTTGATGGTCATGGAAATTTTCCTTCGTTGACAGCGCCGTTCGCTAGAACAGGCTCAACTGTTTGAGATTTTCCTTGCGGTACTCCGGCTTTGGCTTGGACGCGGCCCTGCCCAACTCCGCGCGGACTTCCTTCAGCAGGGCAGGCAGTTGGATGAAATCCGCCAGGATGGCCGCTTTCAATGCGGATTGGGTCAACGCGTCGGCGGGCGGATGCATCGGGATGAGGTAACGGTTCCCCGCCTTGTGCAGGGTCCCGTGCACCGAGCCGATCCGCGCCCCAGGCAGGAAGCGTCCCAGCGAAGAGCGGCCCAGGGTGACGATCACGCTCGGGTTCACGGCCTCGATCTGACGGTCCAGGAAGGCGCCGCAGGCAGCCACTTCCCCGGGCAGCGGATCGCGGTTGCCCGGCGGTCGGCACTTGACGACGTTCCCGATCCACACTTCCGAGCGCCGCAGTTCGGCCTGCGCCAGCAGCTGCGAGAGGAACTGTCCCGAAGCGCCCACGAACGGGCGTCCCTGCTCGTTCTCGTAGAACCCGGGCCCCTCGCCGATGAACATGACCTCGGCCCACGCGGGCCCTTCGCCCGGGACGGTCAACTTGCGAGAAGCGCACAGGGCGCAACGCTCACAGGTCGAGATCTCGCTGGCGATGCCCGCCAGGGTTTGCTCCGCGCTCATGGCGTGTCTCCGTTGGAATTGAATTGAGCCAGGTCGAGCGACATCAGGATCGCGTCCTCGTGGTTGTCCTTGTAATAACGTGGACGGCGTCCATCCTCCACGTACCCGAAACGGCGGTACATCCGCTGCGCCGCCTCGTTGCTGACCCGCACCTCCAGCAGCGACTTGGCCGCCCCTTCCGAAAGGGCGGATACGAGCGCGTGCGTCAGCAATTCGTCGCCGATGCCCTGCCGCCGAAAGTCGGGATGGGTGGCGATGGTGGCGATGTGCGCCTCGTCCACGATCATCCAGACCACGATCATGCCCACGATGCGGCCTTCGGCTTCGGCCACCCAGCAGCGCGCCGCGGGGTTGCTCGTCACCTCGAAGCGGAACGAGCGCTCGGGCCAGGGCATCGAAAACGACAACAGGTCGATCTCATGCACGGCGGCCATGTCGGCCTCGGCCATGCGGCGTATCCTGAAGTTCATCCTGGGATGGGATCGGCGGCGTGCAGATAGATGGGCGCCAGCGACGACAGGTCATCGACCTTCCCCGCCTGCCAGCGCGCCCAGGCCAGTTCGGCCAGGATCGCGGGTCGGCGCACCGAGTTGGCGGCCGTCATCAGCACCACGTTGACGCGCTTGCGCGCCAGGCGCTGACGTTCCTCCGCGCTCAACTCGCCGCACACGATGGTGGGATTCTGAATCTGCTCGGCGAGCGAATCCACCGTCTCCACTTTGGCTGGACCCTGAGCCTGCCATCCGTTTTCGGAAGCTGCATACCAGCCGACGGCCAGTCGTCCGCGCCCGGCTTGCAGCGTGGCGACCAACGGCAGGTCCGCAACGGGCTGGGCGGCGGCGACCACGTCGAGGGTGGGGATGCCGATCAGCGGCAGGCGGCGGGCCAGGGCCAATCCCTTGGCGAAGGATAACCCGACCCGCAGCGCGGTGAAGGAGCCCGGACCGATGGCCACCCCCAGGGCGGTGACCGCTTCCATCGTCAGGCCGCAGCGGGCCAGCAGGCCTGCCGTGGACGGAGCCAACTCCACGGTGTGGAACTGACGGTTGGTCCAGGCCATCTCGGCCAGCACCTGCGCGCCGTCATAAGCGGCCAACCCCATCTGGGCGGTGGATGTATCGATCGCCAGTAACATTAATCGCCTCCAAAGACGGCCTGGCGCAAATCGGCCAGCAGAGAATCATTGCGCCTGCCATGCGCGGTGAAGCGCATCTTGCGATGCTCCTCGGCCAGGTATTCCATTTCGAGCCAGATGTGATTCGCGGGGATCAGGCTGCGGATGCGCTCCGCCCACTCGACCAGCAGCGGTCCCTGAGCCAGCATGGACTCGAGGTCCAGTTCTTCGGCTTCGGGCACCGAGTCGAGCCGGTAAGCATCCATGTGGTACAACTGTGCGCCGTCGGCGCGACGATACATGTTGACGATGATAAAGGTGGGACTGGAGACCGCGTCGAGCGTGCCCCAACCCTGGGCCAGTCCCTGCACGAAGGTGGTCTTCCCAGCGCCCAGGTCACCTTGCAGGCAGATCACGTCCCCGGGGCGCAACAGGGACCCCAGGCGCATGCCCACGCGGCGGGTTTGCTCGGGACTGCGGCTGAAGAAGTCGAGGGTGTGTTCGTCAAGGATGGGCATATCCTATAAATTCTACTCCAAAAAAGACAGACGCGCCTGTGGCGCGTCTGATGTGCCTCATGGAGTTGGGGTTCGCGTTGGGGTGGGCGTCGGCGTGGACGGTTTCTTCGTGGGGCTGGGCGGCGGGGTCTTCGTCTTGGTCGGCGTGAGGGACGGCTTGGGCGTGGGCGAAGGCGTGATGACCACCAGTTTCTTCAAATGTTCCTCGGCGGTGGTGCGCATCTCTTCCGTCATCGCGGAGGCGGGCATGGCCAGCAGGGCCTTCCAATCGTTGATGGAACTCTTGAGCGAGCCGCGCGCTTCGAAGGTCATGGCGCGCCAGTACAGGGCCAGGGCGGTTTGTTCGTCCGTCTCAGCCAGGGCCATCGCGCCCTCGGCTTCCTGATAGGCGCTGCCGTATTTCAACTGTCCATAATACGAGCGGATCAACGCCACCTTGACCTCAAAGGTCTCGCCGACGGTCGGGATGGCGCGCTCGATGTCGGTCTGGGCTTCCTCATATTTTTCCGCTTCGAGCAGGCACATGGCGCGGATGAAGTAGATCTGACCCTGACGCGAGTCGAGGCTGATGCCCTTGTCGAGCAGGGGCAGGGCCTTTTCGCAATCCCCGGTCTTGTAGGCGGATTCGCCCAACAGGGCGTAGACTTCGCCGTTCTTGGGATCGTATTGGATGTAGGTGTCGAGCATCTTGGCCGCGTCGGCGTAGCGCTCCTGGTCGATGTAGAGCCGTCCCAACAGCAGGTAGTTGGGCAGGAGCGTGATATCCATGTCGTAGACCTTTTCCGCGTAGTCGAGCGCAGTCTCGGTCTCGCCGAGGAGATAATAGGTCTGAGCCATGCCGAAGTACACCAGCGGCGACTCGGGAATGAGCTTCTCGGCCGCCTGGAAATCGGCCAGGGCCGATTTGGCATCCTTGCGGCGCAGGTAGAAATTTCCGCGGTCAAGGTAGACCTCGGCGTAATTCGGGTCGATCTGCAGGGCCAGGTCGTACATCTTGGTCACGTCGACGCTGGGATCTTCCTGCAGGGCGGCCCGCGCCAGGCCGAGATAGGCGGCGGCGAATTTATTCTGGCTGATCTCCAGCGCTTTGTTGTAGGCTGTGCGGGCGTCGGAATATTTGCCCGCCGCGCGATACACCTCGCCCATCTGATAGTACACGTCCGCGGAGTCAGGTTCGGCCTTGGCCACGTCGTTCATGTAGCGGATGTACTCATCCAGGTTGCCCTGCTTGAGGGCGGCCACCGCAGCCTTGTAGATATCAGCCGAGGCGGGCGAGCGCTTGGTGCTGACATAAGGCGGCGTGGGCGTGAAGGTCGCGTCCAACAAGGTCCACAGCGGAGCGGGTCCGCTGGGCGTGGCGGTGGCGGCTTCCGCGACTCCGCCGATGACGGTGGGCGTGAGTGTGAAGGTGGGCGAGGGACCGGGCGTAAAGGTGGCCGCGCGGTTGGCGCGGTTGGCGCGCGGAAGCGTCAGCCCGAGGGCCACCACCGCGATCAGGGCCACCACGCCGATGCCGATGGCGATCAGCCGCGTCAGCGGGTTGGACGTGACCGCCTGGACGCCCTTGGGTTTGGGCTGTTCATGCGCAAGGAGCAGTTTCTCCTCCCACGCGCGCGGGCGGTTCAACGGGAAGGGCTGGACGGTGTCATCGGGGGGAATTGCCCCTAGCAGGATCAGGCCCCGTTTGGCGGTGCCATTCTCGGGGTCCAGTTTGAGGGCGGTTTGCAGGCAGTAGATACGCTCCTTGGTGTTATCCACCGCGGCGCTCATCCAGATCCAGTAGGTGGGATTGGTCTGCTCGGCTTTGAGCAACAACGTGAGCAGCTCGCGGGCGCGGGCCTTGTTGCCCTGCCTGAGCGCTTCCACCGCATCCTGGAACATGGTGTCTTCAGCCATGCCTTGATTTTACCTTACTCGTGGAATTCTTCGACTTGATAAATTTGTACGTTGAGATGTTTGTGCCGCCACAGGCCGGGCGACGCCCCCATTTTGTAACACAGGTTATCGAGGAACTCGGCGCGGTTGGGGATCTTCTCCCACACCTGCGGCAGGAAGGTGGCGCGGCGCGGGCCATCGCGCAGGATGACGCCGTCCATGTGCGGGCGGAGTTTGGCGAGCAGGTCGTCAGCGTCTTTGTATTCGAGCGGGATGGGAGCGGTGAGGCGCGAGACTTCGATCTGGATGCCGTCCAATTCCCCCGGGCTGACGGGGCGGAAGCGGAAGTCTTCCAGCGCCGCCGCGATGGCGTGTTCGCGGACGTCCTGCGCGAGCGGCTGGTACGCTTCGAGCGCGCCGATGCAGCCCCGCAGTTCCCCGCCCACGGTCAGGGTGACGAACGAAGCGCCGAGTTCGCGCAGGCGCGGCGTCAGCGTGGACTCGTCCAACGGCGGGAGTCGCTCTCCGCGCACGGCGGTTTCCATGGCCTGGCGCGCCAGGCGGAGCAGGGTCCTCTGCTCCTCAGGGGTTAATCGGTCGGACATGGGCCACCCCTTTCAATTGAAAAAAGAACCAACCACAAAGGGCACGAAGTACACCAAGGGGAAAAGGAAATTCCAATTTTTCACCCTTTGTGCTCTTTACGCACTTCGTGTTTACGCGTCGTGCAGTTTACACCAGATTCCAATACCGTCGGTCGTGATACACCAAAGGCAGGCCGTCGCCGCCGCTGCGCGCAGCCACCACTTCAGCAAGGAAGATGGTGTTCATACCAGCCGAGATGACCTGGATCACGCGGCAGTCGAGGCGGGCCAGGGCGTTCTTGAGGGCAGGCGCGCCCGTCACCAGGGTCTCGGTATCGAGGCCGACAAAGCGGTCCTCGTCGTCGGTGCGGCCCGCAAACCGGTCCGAGATGGCGCGCTGGTCCGCCGAGAGGATGCTGACGGCAAAGGCATTGGCCGCATGGACAAGTCGATGCGTGCGGCTTTCGGTGTGCAGCGAGATGATGATGAGCGGCGGTTCGAGCGAGACCGACGTAAAGGAACTGACGGTCATGCCATGCTGTTCGCCGTCGTGAGCCGCGGTCACCACGGTCACGCCAGAACTCCAGGCCCGCATGGCCAGGCGCAGTTGTTCGGGGTCGAGGGTCATAATGGAAGTCTCCATAGGGTTTTCATCATACTTTCGGACCAGGTCAGCGTCAAGACAAAAATCCAGACATGAAGGGATTTGGAATTATTACAGGCTGCATGGAATTTTCGGCCTGCATTCCGCGTCTTTTTCATATAACACTTGCATTTTTCAACGATTAAGGTACTATTATACGAAATGGAGAATTTATCCACCCCCACGCCCTCCGCGCCCAAGCCGGCGAAGCGGAAGATGAAAGACCCCGTCAACGCCCTGGGGACGACCGTGCTGGTCGCCCTGCTGATGGCGACGCTCTTCACCGCATGGACGCCCTCCAGCCTGTTCACGTGGAACTTCTCGGACCAGATCAGCCTTCTCCTCACGCCCCAGCCCGGGGACGCCGCCTCGCCGCTCCAAACCTCGCAGCCGCAACTGCGCATCGGCATCGTGGCGGGGCACTCGGGCAATGACTCGGGTGCGGTCTGCCGCAACAACAACGGCGAGGTCACGCTGACCGAAGCCGACGTCAACATGAAGATCGCCAGCCTGGTGCAAAAACAATTGGTGGACCTGGGCTTCCAGGTGGACCTGCTCAACGAGTTCGACACGCGCCTGAACGGCTACCGCGCCGTGGCGCTGGTCTCCATCCACAACGACTCGTGTGACTACATCAACGACGAAGCCACGGGCTTCAAGGTGGCCGCCTCGATGGACACGCACGACGTCAACCGCGCCACCCGTCTCACCGCCTGCCTGACCGACCGCTATGAACGTTCCACCGGGCTGGCCTTCCATACGGGCAGCATCACGGGCGACATGCGCGAGTATCACGCCTTCTCTGAGATCGACCCGGGCACCACCACCGCCATCATCGAGACGGGCTTCCTCAACCTCGACCGCAACCTCCTGACGAACCGCACCGACCTGGTGGCCAACGGCATCGTGCAGGGCATCGTGTGCTTCGTCAACAACGAGAGCGTGGAGCCCACGCCCATCCCGACCTTTGCGCCATGAACCACGACGTGCTCGAACGGCTCAAGACCAATCCGCGCGCGCGGACCGCTTCTGCGGAACCACCCACCACGCCGCAGACAAGACCGCCCCGTCGGCGGGGACTCCGCTTCTGGTCGTTGATCGTTCTGCTCGGCCTGGCCGCCGCGGGACTGTTGGGCTGGTCGGCGCTGAACAGCCCGGCGCTGGCTTCGGCTTTTTCCACCCCCACCGCAGCGGCGGCCGAACCGCAGTTCTGGGCGCATGCCGAGATCGCCAAGCCCGCCGCCCTGCCCGCCGTCAGCCTGCCGACGCCGACCCCGCAGGAGATCGTCATCCCCGAGAATCTGGTGCGAGGCACGCCCGGGTTCATGGCGGTCGAGATCGTGCCCGACACCCCGGTCCCTGATTCCGCCGGGCAGGACCCACAGCAGGAGGCGCCTGTCGCCGCCTACACCGGGAACAAATACATCCTGGTGGACATCTCGGAACAGCACATGTATGTGTACGAGGGCGACCAGCTGGTGTTCAGTTTCGTCGCCTCGACCGGCATGAACAACGCCACCAAGGTCGGGACCTTCGCCGTGCAAAGCAAGATCCCCAATGCCTACGGCTCCACCTGGGATATCTGGATGCCGTACTGGCTGGGCATCTACTGGGCGGGCAGCACCGAGAACGGAATCCACGCGCTGCCGATCCTCTCGAACGGCGGCGTGCTGTGGGAGGGCTTCCTCGGGCGCCCGATCTCGTACGGCTGTGTGGTGCTGGGCACCTACGACGCAGAAACGCTTTACAACTGGGCGGACTACGGAACGCCCGTTGAGATTCAGTGGTAACTTTATCGAGGATGACGCCATGACCGACGAAAATTTCCGCCATGCCATCGAACAGGCCCGCCTGGCCCTGCGCAACGGCGACCGCACCGCGGCCCGTCAGTGGGCCGAGAAGGCCGCGCAACTTACCCCGCAATCCGAAGACCCGTGGTTGATCCTGGCGGCCGTCGCCAGCCCCAAGGCCAGCCTGGACTACATCCAGAAGGCGCTGACCATCAACCCCAACAGTCCGCGCGCGCGCAAGGGTATGGAGTGGGCCATGCAGCGCCTGCGCGAGACCGAGCCGTCTGCTGCGGCGCCGTCCGCGCCGGTGGAGGAAGACCCCATCGCGCGGCTGCGGCAGTCGCTGAACGCAGCGCCCGCGCCGAAGTCCGCCGCGGTGCAGGACCAGCCCAAGGTCCCGGAACAGGCCCAGGGTCCAGAAAAAGATTCGAAGCCGCGCCGCCGCTTGTGGATTCCGCTCCTGCTGCTCCTGGTCTGCATGGTGCTTGGCGTGGCAGGCTACTCGGCGATCCGCTCGCCCGCGCTGGCTTCCGTACTCAGCCTGGGCAGCGCTCCCCAACAGGCCTCCGCACCGACCGACCTGCCGCCCGCCTGGGCCGAAGCGGAGATCGCCAAACCGACCTATACCGCCACCTCGGGCATCCCCACCCTTCCACCGACCTCGACCCTGCCGCCGCTCCCCACAGAAACCTTCACCCCCGAGCCGACCTTCACGCCCGAATCGACGGCCACGCCCGAGTCCACCGCCACCCCCGAGGTGACCGAGACGCCCGGCGTGATGGAGGCCGTGATCGTGGAGGACACGCCCACCTCGGAATACGTCCCGCCGACCGACGCGCCCGCGCTGGCCAGCGACAACAACCCGGGCACCTCCTTCAGCGGCCGCTGGATCGATGTGAACCTCTCGCAGCAGCGCGTGTACGCCTACGAGGGCGACACGGTGGTCAACTCGTTCATCGTCTCGACCGGCACCTGGCAGACTCCCACGGTGACAGGCACGTACAAGATCTGGATCAAGCTGCTCTCGACCACCATGGCAGGCCCCGGCTACTACCTGACCAACGTGCCGTACACCATGTATTTCTACAAGGGCTACGGCCTGCACGGGACCTACTGGCATAACAACTTCGGCACGCCCATGAGCCACGGCTGCGTCAACCTGCGCACTTCCGACGCCGAGTGGCTGTATAACTGGGCCTCGGTCGGCACCGTGGTGAACGTGCATTATTAACGAACCAGACCTCGGAGGTCTGATGGACCTCCGAGGTCTCTTTTTAGAAAGTATTCCATGAAAGACCCTCGCGCGTTGACGCGCCGTGATTTTCTGAAACTGAGCGGGTTCGGGCTGATGGGGTTGATGCTGCCCGAGATCCCGCTCAAGGCGTTTCAAGACCCCTTCGACGCGCTTTCGGGACGGGTGGCCTCGCCGGTCCTGTGGACCTATGACCGCCCGTCGGCGAAAGCCAAACGTGTGAAGATGTACTGGCGCGATCTGATCCTGCCCATCACCAACGTCACCGTGGACGAGGACGACCCCGACGCATACAACCGCATCTGGTATCAGGTGGGCGATGACGGCTACGCCTACTCGGGCAGCGTCCAGCCCGTGCGGACGATGCTCAACACCCCCACACTCACCATCCCCGCCACGGGACAACTGGCCGAGGTCACGGTCCCTTTTACCGACGCGCTGATCGATCCCGATCCCAAATCTAAGGTCGGATATCGCATCTATTACGAGACGGTGCATTGGGTCATGTCCGCAGCCAGGAGCGCGGCGGACAACCAGGTCTGGTATCAGATCCTGGACGACAAGTGGGACAAGCTGTACTACGTCCCGGGCGCGCACCTGCGCCTGCTGCCCGACTCGGAACTGGCTCCGCTCTCCCCCAACATCCCCGACGACAAGAAGCGCATCGAAGTCCATCTCGCGGACCAGTACCTGATCGCCTACGAATACGAGACGCCCGTCTTCATGACGCGCGTGGCCTCGGGCGCCGTGCTGCGCGTGGGCACGTATCACACTCCGCGCGGACTGTTCACCACGTACCACAAACGCGCCACCCGTCACATGGCGGCGGGCGACATCACCGCCAGCGGCTTCGACCTGCCCGGCGTGCCGTGGGTGATGTACTTCACCGAAAGCGGCATCTCGCTGCATGGCACCTACTGGCATAACGACTTCGGTCATCCGCGCAGCCACGGCTGCGTCAACCTGACGCCGCAGGCAGCCAAATGGCTCTTCCGCTGGACCGCACCGTTCGCCTCTCCGCACGACGAGTTCACCTACAAATCGCCCGGCACGGCGTTGTTAATTCAGGACTAAAGGGACTGTCACCTCGCGACAGTCCCTTTTTTGCATTTTATTTTTATTAATAGCCCGATGAGACCATCCCCGTTCCCTCCCCGCTCGTGGTAAAACTGCATCACATGAAAGCCATCTCCGACCTGACCCGCCGTGACTTCCTGAAGCTGGCCGGCGCGGGCGTCCTGGGCGCCGCGCTGACCGAGCTGCGGCTCGACCGCGCCCTGGCCCAATCCGCGCCGAAGAGCGGGCGCATGACCATCAGCGGCATCCCGCTGTACGAGTCACCCTCCTTCAGCGCCAGGAAGCTCAAGCTGCTCGGCAAGGATGCCATCATGGCCATCACCGAAGAGGTCGAGGGCGACGAGGGCAACCCGTTCAACAAGGCCTGGTACAAGCTCGAAAACGAAGGTTACACCTACGCGGGCTGGGTCCAGCCGGTGGAGGTCAACTACCAGAAGCCGGTCTTCGACATCCCCGCCGCGGGACAGGTGGGCGAGATCAGCGTGCCGGTTTGCGACACGCGCCTCGACCCGACCGTCTTTGCCAAGCGCGGCTACCGCCTGTATTACGGGTCCACGCACTGGGTCAAGCGGACCATCGCCGTCCGCCAGGAAAAGAGCATCTGGTACGAGATCTACGACAACCACCTGCATCAATCCTTCTACGTGCCCGCCCACAGCCTGCGGCTGATCCCCCCCGAAGAGTTGACCCTGCTCTCGCCCGAAGTGCCCGAGACCGAAAAGCGCATCCACGTGGACCTGGGGGCGCAATTGGTGACCGCCTTCGAAGGCGAGGCGATGGTCTTTTCCTCGCGCTGTTCGAGCGGGGCCAAAGGCACGCGCACGCCCGAGGGCGAGTTCCTCACCTACCACAAGGGACCGTCCATCCACATGACCAACGAAGGCGACGACGAGGCCAACATCTACAGCCTGCCCGGCGTGCCGTGGTGCTCGTTCTTCACGGGCGTGGGCAACGCCTTCCACGGAACGTACTGGCACAACGACTACGGAAAACCGCGCAGCCACGGCTGCATCAACCTGCCGTCGGACGCCGCCAAATTCATTTATCGCTGGACCCGTCCGGAGGTCCCACCCGATGTGGATTATCTCCACCTGCCCGGGCAGGGCACGCGGGTCACCATCGTCAATTCAGGTTCTTAACGAGGAGAGACATGAATCCAGTTTTCGAATACCGCACCTATTTGCTCAAACGCCAGGTCTTCGCGCTGACGGGCAAGTTCCGCTTTTACGACCCGAGCGACAGGCTGGTCCTGTTCAGTGAGCAGAAGATGTTCCGCCTGCGCGAGGACATCCGCGTGTACACCGACGAAGGCAAACAGCAGGAGGTGTTGATGATCAAAGCCCGCCAGATCATCGACTTCGCCGCCGCCTATGACGTGGTCGACAGCGCCAGCGGCGAAAAGGTCGGCGTGCTGCGTCGCAAAGGCTGGAGCTCGATCCTGCGCGACGAATGGGAAGTGCTCAACGCCCAGGACCAGCCCATCGGTTCCCTGTTCGAGGATAGCATGGGACTGGCCCTGCTGCGCCGCCTGCTGCTCGGCTCGCTCCTGCCGCAGAACTACGACCTGACCCTCGGCCAGACCCGTGTGGCCGACCTGAAACAGCGCTTCAACCTGTTCCGCTATGAACTCGACCTGGACATGAGCATGGACGCCGCGCGGCAATTGGATCCGCGCCTGGGCATTGCCGCCGCGATCCTGCTGGCGGCCATCGAGGGAAGGCAGAATAGCGAATGACGCGCAATGCCTTGTTCGGCGGCCTGGTCATCGACGAGAACGGCCGTCCCGCCGAGACCGCCTACGTGGGCGACGAGCCCTGTTACGTAGTGGACGACGCGGGCTTCCGCCGCCACATCCCGTCGGAGCAGATCGACCGCGCCGTGCTCGGCCAGATCGCCGAGTTGATGAAGGGCAGCGAGGACCTCGTCTCGGCGCAGGCCGCCAAGATGCTCGGCCAGGATGACATCTTCACCAAGGCCATGATCGAGCAGCAGCTCAAGCACGTGGACAAACAGTTCGACGCCGTGCTGGAGACGGGCATCCCCGAGGACATGCGCGCCTACCTGGGCATGTTGGGATTCAAGGTGGTCATCAACATGCACGGCGAGGTGCTGCGGGTGGAACAACCCGGCGCGGCGGGCGGCGGCGGAGAAGACGAATAGGATCAAAAGGACTGTCTGAACGGCAGTCCTTTTTTCTTCCCCGCCACTTCCCTGTATAATAACTTCATGTCCGAGATCCTGCTCAACGTGCACGTGGTGATGTTCAGCCTGCGCGAGGAGGCGCTGCACGTGCTGTTGACTCCCGCCGAGGGACGCACCTGGGGACTGCCGCACGCGCAGGTGCAGGCGGCCGAATCGCTGGAGGATGCGGCGGCGCGGGCCTTTGCGGGCCAGATCGACAAACGCCAGGCCCACCTCGAGCAGCTCTACACCTACGGCGACCCCGAGCGCGATCCGCGCTGGCGGCTGGTGAGCGTGGTGTACTTTGCGCTGGTGCCCACCAACGCCCAGCAGGCCTCGGGCAAGATGCGCTGGTTCCGCGTGGACAAGCTGCCGCCGCTGGCCCACGATCACGCCGACATCACCGCCTATGCCCTGCGCCGCCTGCGTTACAAACTGGAGTACAGCGCGGTCGGATTTCAATTGCTGCCGAGTGAGTTCACCCTGTCCGAATTGCAGCATATGTATGAGATCATCCTCGGCGAGAGGCTGGACAAGCGCAATTTCCGTCGGCGCATCCTCGGCTCGGGCATCATCGAGGAGACGCCGCACCAGCGCAGCGGCGAGGGACGTCCCGCCCGCCTGTATCGCTACCGCCCCGACGCCGTGGCCGAGGTCAAGGCCAGGCGGCTGTTTCCATAAGGTCATCATGTCGTTGCGAGGGTTGAGACGCCGCCGCGTCGAAATCCCGAAGCAACCTCATCGAACCAGACCATGCCAAACGTTGGAAGATTGCTTCGACCGCTGCGCGGTCTCGCAATGACAAAGAATCTTACAGGAGTCGCTTGCATGAA
>CAZGFR010000013.1:18892-27815 GCA_964524485.1 uncultured Anaerolineaceae bacterium
GACCGCTGCGCGGTCTCGCAATGACAAAGAATCTTACAGGAGTCGCTTGCATGAAAACCATCCTCGAAAAGTCGCGTTATCTGGCGATCATCGGCATCGTCTCGCTGCTGGTGGCGGCGCTGGCCGCCTTCGGCTGGGGCACGCTCAAGACCGTCCACGCGGTGATGCTGGTCATCGAAAGCCTTGGCACGGATGTGGCCATCACCATCGAGTTCATCGAGATCGTGGATAGTTTCCTGATCGCCACGGCCATCCTCATCTTTGCGGTCAGTCTGTACGAGTTGTTCATCGGCGACCTCGACCTGCCCGAGTGGATTGCGGCACACAACCTGTACGAGCTCAAGGCCAAGTTGAGCAGCATGGTGGTGCTGGTGATGGCGGTCAAGTTCCTGGAGAAATTGGCAGACTACAAGAACGCCGCCGACCTGCTGCAAGTGGGCTTGTCGGTTGCGGCGGTCTCGGCGGTGTTGATCGCCTTTGGGTATTTCGGAAAGAAGGAATAAGAACATGCGGCGGCCGCAATGCCGCCGTATTCTTTTACAAGGAGCAACATGCAAAACCAGAATGGCCTGCGCCGCCTGCCGCGCAACGTGTGGATCGTCACCCTCACCTCCCTGCTGACCGACATCTCTTCGGAGATGCTCACCAACCTGATCCCCTTCTTCCTCGCCAACGTGCTCGGCGTGCGGACGGCCGTCATCGGCCTGATCGACGGGCTGGCCGAGACCACCGCCAGCCTGACCAAGATCTTCTCGGGGGCCTGGTCCGATAAACTGGGGCAGCGCAAATGGCTGACCGTGGCGGGCTACACCATCTCGACCCTGGCCAAGCCGTTCCTGTTCTTTGCCAATACCTGGGGCTGGGTGATGGGCATGCGCTTCGCGGACCGCATCGGCAAGGGCGTGCGCACCGCGCCACGCGACGCATTGATCGCCGACTCGATTCAGAAGGAGCAGCGCGGACTGGCCTTCGGCTTGCATCGCGCGGGCGACACCTTCGGCGCGTTCCTCGGGCTGGGCATCGCGGCCCTGGTCATCTGGCTGACGCAGTCGGGCGCGGCGGAACTCTCGGCGGCCACCTTCCGCACGCTGGTGCTGATCAGCATCGTGCCCGCCGCGTTGGCGGTGATCGTTCTCGCGGTGGGAGCGGTCGAGGTGGCGAAACCCGCCAGGGGTCCAGAGGCGGGGAGGCTTTCCCTGAGCAGCGTGGACGGCCGCTTCCGCGCCTTCCTGCTGACGGTGGTGCTGTTCACGCTGGGCAACTCGTCCGATTCGTTCATCCTCCTGCGCGGACAGGAGCGCGGCCTGAATCTGCTGCAGGTGATGGGCATGGCGCTGACCTTCAACGCGGTGTATACGATCTTCGCGGGGCCGCTCGGCGCATGGTCCGATAAGATCGGTCGGCGAAAGCTGATCCTGGGCGGATGGCTGGCCTACGGATTGGTGTACCTCGGCTTCGGCCTCTCGCAGACGGGCTGGGGGATCTGGGCGCTGTTCGGGTTGTACGGCCTGTATTACGCGGCCACCGAAGGCGCGGCCAAGGCGCTGGTGGCTGACCTGGTACCCGAGGCCCAGCGCGGCACAGCCTACGGCATCTTCAACGCGGCCATCGGGCTGACGGCCCTGCCTGCCTCGGTCATCGCGGGGCTGTTGTGGCAGGGCGTGGGCTCATGGACGGGGTTCGGCGCGAGCGCGCCCTTCGTCTTCGGCGCGGTCATGGCCCTGCTGGCGGGACTCCTGTTCTGGCGGCTGGTGGATTGATTTCAAGGATATTTTTTTTGTAAAGTATTATTACCATCTGATAGTTAGTTTAAAAAGTATGGGTGGCCTCGATATGCCCTCCGCTACGCGTCGGGCTACTCGACCACCAGCACAAAGGAGTCTTATTGATGAACACCAACGAGAAGATCATTCAGGATTTTTACACGGCCTTCCAGGCGCGGGATGGGGAGCGCATGGCGTCCTTCTATCATCAGGACGCGCTGTTCTCGGACCCCGCCTTCGGGTCGCTGAATGGACGTGAGGTGGGCGCGATGTGGCGGATGCTCTGCCGCCGCGGCAAGGACCTGCAGGTGACCTTCGACCGCGTCTGGGCGGACGGCGAACGCGGCAGCGCCCATTGGGAGGCGCGCTACAGCTTCTCGTCTACGGGGCGGAAGGTACACAACGTGATCGAGGCTTCCTTTCTGTTCCTGGATGGGAAGATCCTCGAACATCACGACCGCTTCGACTTGTGGCGCTGGAGTGCGCAGGCACTCGGACCGACAGGCCTGCTGCTCGGCTGGACTCCGCTCGTGCGCGGACGCATCCGCAAGCAGGCGCGGGACGGGCTGACGGCCTTCCTTCAGAAAGAATCCGCCTGATTCCTGGGAGGTACACCATGGACTATTCCATTCATCAGGATTCAGAAACAGGCATCCTCACCGCCGTGGTATCGGGCGCATGGACCGCCCAGCAGGATGAAGAACTGCTGCACAAGGTCATCGCCATCGATACGCAGGACAGGCTCAAACTCCTGCTGATGGACCTGCGCCAGCTTTCCGCCGATTTTTCGGTCTCCTACATCTATCATCGGGCGCAGTTCCTGGAGAAGCGACGCGAGCGGGTGGAGGCCCCCGCCTTCAGGGTGGCGCTCATCTATGACGGGACCAACCCCAAGGTCAGGCAGGCCTATGAGTTCTTCGAGACGACCGCCGTCAATCGCGGGCTGCCCTACCGCGTCTTCACGGACATCGAACGGGCCCGTCAGTGGCTCATGGAGGCGTGATGCATCCGTATGCGAAGTCCATCCAGGCGCGTTTTGCGGCGCACGCGAACCCCGCCCAGGCGGGACCGATGAAGCGCTACATGCGCGACCAGTTCGAGTATCTCGGCATCAAGAGTCCGCAGTTCAAGGAATTGCTCAAGGCGCACCTGGCCGAGCACGGACTGCCGCCCGTCGCCGAGCTGGACACAATCGTCCGCGACCTGTGGGCGCTGCCCGAGCGTGAGTATCAGTACGCCGCCGCCAGCCTGATCGGCAGGCTGGAGAAGACCCTGCCCGAGGACTTCATCGAGACCTTCGAGTATCTGCTGGTGACCAAATCGTGGTGGGACACGGTGGACACGCTCTCGGGCGGGCCGCTGGGCGTCCACTTTCAGCGCCACCCGAAGGTCCGAAAAAAATACCTGGCGAAGTGGCGCAAGTCGGAGAATTTCTGGCTGCGGCGCGCCTGCATCCTCTTTCAACTCGACTATAAACAGGACACGGACTTCGACCTGCTGTGCGAGATCATCCGCGAGAACCTCGGCTCGAAGGAGTTCTTCATCAACAAGGCCATCGGCTGGGCGCTGCGCCAATACACCCGCGTGGACCCGCAGGCCGTGCGCGATTTCGTGGCCGCCACGCCGCTGAATCCGCTCAGCGCGCGCGAGGCGGTCAAGTGGCTGGAGAAGCGCGGAAAGTGACCTGCCTCAAAAACCCCTTCTTTGGAAAGAAGGGGTTTTCTTATTCTCCCGCAATGACCAACGGGCTACTTGCGCGGAGGCCTGCCCGGGCGGAGAATGGGGTCGTTCCGATTCTCATCTCTTCGTCTTGGAGGCGGCATGGAAACGCAGGAAAAGGCTCCCAGCCAGCAACTGGTCATCAAAAGTTTTGATTTCTTCATTGTGTGGATCGCAGGCGCGATCTTCACCCTGTGGGGCGCCATCCAGCTGCGCTTCTTCCCCGCCCAGTCCATGCCGTTCACACTCTTCAACCCGCTGATCCTCATCAGCGGACTGGTGATGCTGCTGCTCTATCCCAACCTGATCATCACCGCGGACCGCCCCACGCGCACGCTGCGGCTGGAGTATCGCTACCTGCTGTTCCGCCGCACGAAGAGACTCGCCTTCGACGACATCACCGCCATCCGCGCCGAGTACAGCCATCACATCGACAGTGACGGTCACTCCAGTTCGGGCTATCGCCTGGTCGCGGACCTGTTCGACGGGCGGACGGTGCCGTTCCGCACTTCCTTTGGCGGCGCGGACCCCAAGGATGCGTCCCGTTTACAGGGCTTCATCCGCCGCTCGAAGGCTCCCCACGAGACGCCTGAGCCGTAACCGCCCCCCGCAAAGCCCTGGCGCTCCTGATGGGAGGGGAATCCTCCCGAGGAAGGATTGAAAACCTCTCCAGGAAGGTTTGCCAAAACTTCTAGAAGTTTTCAGGAAAACATTTAGAAGTCTTGACAAAAACATTTCGATGTTTTGGAAGGAACATTTCGATGTTTTTTCCAAAAAATACCGTCCTTTCCGCGCACAATCCCCGTTAAAACGAAGGCACTGGGACTTTCACCCCAGTGTCCTTTTATTTCTGCTCAAATGCTGGCATTAAGCAATTTTGCTATTTTCCCTGCCCGTTCTTCGGCATCTTCTCTATCGTCATAGTCCGAACAAACACAGATTTCACACTGTTCTATTTGGTCAATGACGATAAACGTATTTTCATCAAACTGGCGGACAATATATCTTGACATTTTCATTACCTTGTTATCAACCGATACTTTCCGCGCCCAACAAACTCAATCAGGCCTCTATCACGCAAAAATTGTAATTGCTGCCTGATCTTCGGCTTAACATTGTTATTCAATGGATGTTTTGCCTGCAGATAACTTTCAAAAGCATACATTTCATCGAGGCTGAATTCTTCTTTTCTGATTCTCTCCACACACAGCAGAACATCCAACAACCAGCCTTTGGCCTCGATATCCCTGGTTGTTTTGACAAATTCTGTGCGGCTCCACTTCTCCAAGACTTCCTTTTTAGGCTTCACCACACCATTTTGGATGTAATAGATTTTTCCAAATTCGGGAATACCGCTGACTACGATATTGCATCCGACCCAGCCCGCTCTCCTCGCCGTGGGGGCCAAAGCCTTACGCTGTTCGATGATGTTGGGAACGAAGAAGTATTTTGGGATGGTCAGGAAATTGCGAATTTGAAGTGTAGTTTTTTCGTAGGTCAAGAAAAAGAAATTGGGGTTGTTATCTGAGGTCAATCGTTCGATCATGGTAGCATATGCGCCATCTACAATTTTCTTGCCCACATCCCCATTTTTGGACTTCAATTCGTATTCTTCCCAACAGTGTCCGCAATAGAAATCGCCGACGGGCGTATTATTTTCAAAATGGCTCAATTTATTCCCGCAATTAGGACAAAACACAGACTGATTTACCCAGCCCTCTGTCATTACTCGAATCTGTTGTGAGCTACTCGAATAATGACTGGCAACATCTACTGCCAACTGTAATCTCATCATTTTGTTCTTCATTTAGACTACCCAGATTGTCATTGGTGAGGTGGAGAAAATTTCGGCCATTCTTTCAATCGAGTTCGGTATTCCTTGCCTAATACGCGAACATCATACCAGCAATTGTCACACAACTCGAACAATTCATCTGCGCTACCCTCCTCCCAACAAATCATCTTATGACAGCGTTCACACTCCCACAATTCGCCTTTACACACCACATGATTGATGGATTGGCAACCGATTATCCTGTCGCCAATCCATTTTGTTTTGGCAGGTTTGAGTTTCGGATACAAGTTTTTCATCAACGCTCAAGCCTTTGTGTTCTTCGTGCCCTTTGTGTTTAGAATCCCAACTCCTTCAAATTCTGTTCCTTACTGCGTTTTTCCTTCCCGCCGAGCAATTCCTTCCAGAAGGTCTCGTCGTAGCGGCGCGAACGCAACACTCTTTTCGGTCACTCCAAATACCGATCCACAAATTCACGCGGCTTCAAGACCTGAATCCCGCGATACCCTGAAACTTTCAGTAAGTGTTTATCCCCGCTGATGATGACTTTACTTCCGCTTGCCAATGCGCAAGCAAAGAACTTGTCATCATCGGGGTCTTCACAGATCGGTTCCTTCAATACTATTGATTGGTAAACCCTTGCGTGTTCAACGACAAAATCCAGAATCGGTTTCAAATCCACGGCAGGGCGGTCTTCTCCCAAAATCTCTCCCACACGCCGATATTCGTCCAATATTTCCTGGGAAACAACAAGTTCAAATTTACCCGATTGCCAAGCGTTGAGGATTTGATAAGGCGGGCCGCTAAAGAAAACCCCCGAGACGAACACGTTTGTGTCCATCACCACCTTTATATCCAAAACGACCTTCATTTACTACCCCGCACCTTGGCTATGGCGGAAGCGATGTCCTTCTTTTTCAGTCCAGCTGCCTTTGCCTGTTTTCGCGCTTCCTGGATGAGCGCGTCAAATTCACTGAGGCTCGGTTGGACAATGGCCTTCAGGATGATCGTATCCGCCTCACCGACAACAACAAACTGCACGCCCTCATTTAAATTGAGGCGTTTGCGGATTTTCTCAGGGATGACAACCTGTCCCTTCGAAGACATGCGCGTGGTGGCTACTGTATCCATGATCTCTCCTTTCTTACCAGTAAGATTATAACATATACTAACTAGAACCCCAACTCCTTCAAATTCTGTTCTTTACTGCGTTTTTCCTTCCCGCCGAGCAATTCCTTCCAGAAGGTCTCGTCGTAGCGGCGCGAGCGCACGGGTAAGGGCATGGGCACACCCCAGCCGAGCAGCAACACTTCCTCTTTGGGCTGCAGGCGCGCCAGCATGCCGCGCAGCGCGTCCCTGCCCGCCAGGCCCGAGAGCACGGCGTGGATGTCGTCCTCGTCGCCCAGCCAGCCCGAGATGCGCGTCCCCAACTGCGACATGACCTCGTCGTAGATCTGCGACGGGCGCTGGTCCACGATCAGCAGGGTCACGTAATATTTGCGCAGTTCGCGCGCGATGGTGGCGAAGGTGGTCTGCGCGGCCATCTCGCGGTTGAGCAGCTTGTGGGCCTCCTCCACCACGATCACCAGCGGACGCGGCTCCACCTGTCCATGCGTGCGGAACTCGTTGGTCTTGCGCTCCCAGGCATCGCGGATCTTGCGCGTCAGCAGGTTCGAGACCAGCAGATAATCGAGGTCGCTTTCGTGCTCGCCGAACGACAGCACCACGTGCTGTCCGTTCTCGAGCGACCCGATGATCTCACGCACACTGTCCGAGGCGGGCGCTTCCACGATGTACGGGCTGCCGAACAGACGCCGCAGCTTGTCGTGCAGGGCCTCAGCCGCCATCACGTTCACGCCTGTCTCATTGGCCCAGGCCGCCACGCTGTCGGGATGCGGCACCTTTTTGGTCTTGCCCTTCTCGTCGGTGATCTCCACTTCCTCGCGGTTCATGCACTTGAAGCGCAGGAACCAGTCATTGCGGAACGAGCCGTACAGCGCGTTCAAGGTGGTGGGCGTGGTGTCCTTCAGGTTCAACTCGCGGCTGAGCGTTTCGATGTCGGCGGTGGAGACGTCGCTCATGGCGACTTCCAGATTGAAATCGGGGACCTGTCCACGGATGGTGGATCCCGCCCCCAGGCCGACCACCCGCACCTTCGACTTGAACTTGGTCTTCAGTCCCGTCACGGGATTCTTCGTGTCTGAGGCCACATCGTCAAAGCCGTACTCGTTGTGCATGTCCAGCACCAGCACCGAGGCCTTGTTGTAATTCATCAGCCCCGCCAGCACCAGGCGCGTGAGGAAGGATTTGCCCGTGCCCGTGGCGCCGAACACGCCCGAGGACCGCTGCACGAACTTGTCCAGGTCGATGCACACGGGATGATTCTGCTCGCGCGTATACCCGATGACGAAGTTGCCCTTCTCGCCCGCCGCGCCGAAGATCTCGGCGATGTCGGCCTGGTCCGCGAGGAAGACCTGCGCGTGATGCGGCGGCACGTTCTTGACGGGCAGGATGCGCGGCGCATCCTTGAGGCCCGCGTCGATCATGCCGCGCCATTGCAGGTATTCGGGCGTGCCCTCATCGGGTCCCGTTTCGAGCATCAGGTTGGGCAGCACTTCGAGGTTGGCATAGAGGGTCTGTCCGTGCAGGGCGCGCGAGATGTGCGCGGGGAAACGTCCCTCCACGGGCTCGTCCGCGAAGCGCGGGTCCGTGGCCCCGAGTTGGATGTCGGTCACGATGCCGTAATAGTTCCACGCTCCGCTCTGGAGCACGACGAACGCGCCCTCCTGAATGTCCTGCGGCGAGACGGTCAGCCGCACGCGGAAGTTTTCCTTCAGCCCGCCGCCGACGAGATAACCGATCTGTTTGCGTTGAATTTGCATGAGAACCTCTTTTTAACCACGAAGGGCAAAAAACTTAAACACAAAGGACACTAAGGTCACAAAGGATCAATAGACGAACCGCTGAATGCTGTCTTTCAGGTGGGGCACGTTGAAGTTGATGAGATAGCCCAGACGCGTGCCACTCAAACGCAGGTAGGTCAATAGCTGCGCTTCATAGACGGGATTCATCTTCTCGACCGCTTTGAGTTCCACAATGACGCATTTCGCGACCAACATGTCGATACGCAAGCCTGACTCAAGCTTTACGCCCTCGAACATGATGGGCAACTTCACTTCTGTCTCGACCTGTACTCCATTCTTTTCGAGCACATGGTTCATCGCCGTTTGATACACCGACTCGAGCAAACCAGGGCCCAGCACTGTATGAACCTTGTAGGCTGCATCGAGTACAACCTTCCCAATCCGTTCGACCTCAGGCGGTATGGGTTGGACAACCCGCTTCGTTTGCAATGCGCTCATAATACTTGGTGTCCTTCGTGCCCTTCGTGTTTAATCTCTTTTTGCATGAATCCCATCACCGTCACCGCCGTCAAAATCACCATCAGCGCGGGCAGGGAATTCTCCAGCGCAGCAGGCCGCGCGTTGGACGGGAACAAGGTCACGGCGAAGGCGAAGGAGGCGGACAGGAGCAGGGCAATCGCCAACAGACGAGTCCACGGCTTTTCGGGCAGGCGCAGGTCCGAGGTCCACAACATGAAGGGCATGGCCAGCAGCGGCAGGTTGTAGTCGTGGCTGATGGTCGGCAG
>CAZGFR010000013.1:27915-33449 GCA_964524485.1 uncultured Anaerolineaceae bacterium
TCGAAGCCGACCTTCTCGCGTCCGTAGAGGTAATCAGTGAAATAATGGAATTGCAGGTCAGGGTGATAAATGGCGGGCGCGATGAAACACAGCAGATACGCGACAAGGAACCCGACGACCACCCACGTGACCACAGGCTGATTCCCGTCCCAGGCCGCTGCGTCTCTCCAGGATGGAAACGCCCCTCCGCCCCGCTGCTGGATGCTCCACCCCAGCCCGATCAGCGTCAGGACGACTCCCGCCTCCGCGCCAAGCACCTGCGCTGCGGGAATCCCGCCCGGGCTGCCCAGGCCGATAAAGTCGGCCAGCAGCGACACTGCAGCGATCAGGACGCCAGCCACGATGAGCACGAAGGGAAGTCTATTCTTCACGCATTCTCCAAATAATTAAACACAAAGGGCACAAAGGTCACTAAGGATTAATAGACGAAACGTTGGATACTATCTCTCAGGTGTGGCACATTGAAGTTTATGAGATAACCCAGGCGCACACCACTCAGGCACAGATAAGTTAGCAGTTGTGCTTCGTAGACTGGATTCATTTTCTCAACCGCTTTGAGCTCCACGATGACACATTTGGCGACCAGCATATCCAACCGCAAGCCTGACTCGAGTTTCACGTCTTCGAACATGATCGGCAGTTTCACTTCCGTCTCGACCTGCAGTCCATTCTTCTCAATCACGTGCTTCATTGCCGTTTGATACACCGTCTCAAGCAGGCCAGGTCCCAACACGGTATGGACCTTGAAGGCGGCATCCAACACAACCTTTCCAATCCGCTCAACTTCAGGTGGTATGGGTTGGACAACCCGCTTTGTCGGCGCTGTATTCATAACCCTTGGTGCCCTTTGTGTTAAATCACTTCACTCAACGCGCCCAGCACGCTCATCAGGGTGGGATAGTCATCGCGCAGCAGGGAGATCAATTCCTGCGTGGCGGACTCGTTCCACTTCGGGTCGCCGACCTGGTCGTGGACCTGCTTGAGGTGCGCGGCCAGCAACTCGCCAACGGGCAGGTCACTGGCGCGCAGGATGTGGCGGAAGTAGCCGAAGCGTCCCGCCGTGACGAAGCGCCTGACCTCTTCGGGTTCGCAGGCGTAGATCACGTCCAGGCTGAGCGGCGGACGCGGCGGCAGCAGGTGGACGATGCGGCCGTCCTGTTCGTAGCCGATCGACAGCACCGACATCTCGACGGGCACGATGCGGCGCTCGCGGTTATCGCGCAGCACCTCCTCACTGACGTTATCGGCGGTGACCAACTGGCGCACCAGCCCATCGTCGTCGATGTGAATGTCGTGGATCAGGCCGTAGACCTGGTAGCCGTCACCCAGCGGCGCGCGCACCAGCGAGCCAAAGGCGGGCGCGGTCCACTGCGAGACGCGACAGCCCGCGATGAAGCCGGTCGTGCCCGCGCGCAAGAGTCGTCCGATTTCGATGGGTTGGGTCATTTGGACTCCTTACCTCTTGAAACTTGTTTTGCCTGGCAGGTTCTTGGCAGATTGTTTACCTGAAATTTCACCGACCTCACCGCCGCCATTCCTTATCGCGATATCAAGCCATCGGTCAATTTCTTCCTTTTCCCGATGTGTCACAACAGCAATTTCATGAGCTCGGTGCAACAAATAAGGGAAGGGACGATCTCCCATTATTTTTGCCTGTTCGATCAATGCGGAATGCAGGTTATCCAATGACTGTCTGTCATTCGCAACCCAGCATGGAATATCGACCCGCGCGATTTTTGGTTTTTTTTCATCGCCCACATTCAGGTAAAAGAAATGTATGGCGATGGATTCTTTGTATTTCTCTGCCGATTTTGCTTGAAGCTTGAAAATAGCAGATCTTTGATGTCTGCCTAATATTTGACCAAACAGCCAAAGATCCGTTACTCCAAGCAATGGACGATACTTTCGCAAATTATCCAATTCAGATTCGGGGATGGTTGCTATCTCCAATAAGCGAGTGAGCCAGTTTGCACCTGGCTTATCCACATACCCGGATGTGACAACCCCTCGTTTTTCCAACTCAAGCAGAACATCCAGATAATCCTGCAAACTTTTCTCAAAAACATGAGCGTTATCGCCATCTGCGGCTCCCCAAAGTTCCAATTGTCCTTCTGTCAGGGCAATGACTATTCCAGAATACTTTTGGGAAACTTCCAGTAATTTTCTGCGTTCAGCCACGTCTCTTTGTAATGCGACTTGACTATCGCTAAAGAAAGAATCTTCGAATTCATCGAGCAGGTGAAGTCGGGTATCTGTAAAAACATCAGGCGTGTTACCAGAACCGACTTGCATGGCGATTGCTCCGACGTTAACCACAAAGTATTGGCTGGCAGAGTGCCTGTCGGGAACAATCTGCGAACCATCAGCGGCGATGAGCGTGGCTTCTTTAACGGAGGCAGGCGGGGGTCCGGAGAAATCGAGCGGCTCGTTCAACGGGAGCGCGCAGCGGATGTTGGGATCGGCCGCTTTGGCGGAATCCACTTTGTTCCGCAGCACGTCCAGCTGGGATGCGTAGGCAGACAGCAGCGCGCGCGCCTGGGCCTGGCGCTCCTCCTTGCGCTTCTGGCGGTCCTTCGCGCCCTGACCGATGACCTTGATCTGGGTGTATATTTGCTGGTAGTCGATGGGCATGGCTGCCTTTAGAACATTTGTACAAAATTTTACCGACAAACAGGGGAAAATACAAGCAACCGGGTCGGGAACTTTTTAGAGGTCGTGTCGTCTTGATTGTATGAAACAAACAAAGGAGTACAACATGAAGAAGTTTTCCATTCTACTCGCCGCCGTGCTGGTGCTCGCCACCCTGCTGAGCGCCTGCGGCCCCACCACGGTCAATCAGTCCACGCTGCGCACCCTGAGCGTGAACGGCACGGGCACCATCAGCCTGACCCCCGACATCGCCTACATTTACCTGGGCGTGCACTCGGAGAACCCGAGCGCTTCGGAGGCGGTGGCCAGCAATAATGCGCAGACCCAGAAGGTGATCGACGCGCTCAAGAAGCTGGGCATCGACGAGAAGGACATCCGCACCACCAACTTCAGCATCTGGCCGTCCACGCAGTACAGCCCCGATGGCACGCAGACGGGCACTACCTACATGGTCGATAACACTGTCTACGTGACCATCCGCGACCTGGCCAAGCTGGGCGACCTGCTCGACAGCGTCATCAAGGCGGGCGCCAACACCGTCAACAGCATCCAGTTCGACGTGGCCGACAAGACCGAGGCCCTCAAACAGGCCCGCAACGAGGCCGTCAAGAATGCCCAGACCCAGGCCGAAGAACTGGCCAAGACGGCGGGCGTGACCCTCGGCGAAGTGCAGACCATCGGCTTCTACGACAGCGTCCCCAGCCCCGTGTTCGAAGGCGGCAAGGGCGGCGGTGGCGGCGCGGCCGCGGACATGGCGGTGCCGATCCAGCCCGGTCAGATGACCCTGACCGCCACGGTCAGCATGACCTACACGATCAAGTAACCCGTCCATCCTGGACCCTGAGCCTGCCTCCGTTATGGAGGCAGGCTTTTTTGTCCCCACCTGTCCTCCCCCATTTTCGCTTTACGAAAATGGGGGAGGTGCCCCGATAGGGGGGGAGGGGGTGAGGGCGTTATAATCCCAGCAACTTTTCCAAAGGAGTCGTTTCCATGCTCAAAGTTGGATATATCGGTTTGGGACTGATGGGCAAGTCCATCGCCCGCAACATCCTCAAGGCGGGCTTCCCCGTCGTGGTCCATAATCGTTCACGCGCCGCCGTGGACGAGCTCGTTGCGGAAGGCGCGACCGCCGCATCCTCGCCTGCCGAAGTCGCCGCGCAGGCGGACGTGGTATTCACCAACCTGCCGGATTCGCCCGACGTGGAGCAGGTGACGCTCGGCGCGAACGGCATCATCCAGGGCGCACACCCAGGCCTGGTCATGGTCGATAACTCCACCATCAAGCCCGCCGTCGCCCGCCGCATCGCAGCGGAGCTGGCCAAGGTCGGCGTGCTGGCGCTGGATGCGCCCGTCTCGGGCGGCGACATCGGCGCGCGCAACGCCACGCTGACCATCATGGTCGGCGGCGAAGCCTCCGCGCTGGAGAAGGTCATGCCGATCTTCCAGGCCATGGGCAAGACCATCACCCATGTCGGCGATGCGGGCGCCGGGCAGGTGGCCAAAGCCGCCAACCAGATCATGGTCGCGGCGCAGATGGTGGCGATGGGCGAATTGCTGGTCTTCGCCAAGAAGGCAGGCGTGGATCCGCGCAAGGTGGTGGACGCCATCAAGGCGGGCGCCGCCCAGTGCTGGACTCTGGACGTCAAACCGCCGCGTCTCTTCGATGGCAACCGCGCCCCGGGCTTCAAGGCGCACATGCAGCTCAAGGATTTGCACATCATCCTCGACACCGCGCGCGAATACGGCATTCCCGTCTCGTCGGCGGAAGAACACACCCGCCTGTACGAGCAGATGATCGAACTTGGCATGGGCAACCTGGATAATTCCGCCGTGCTGGGCGTGATCGAGAAATTGGCAGGGGTCGGGATTCTGGATTGATGAAAAAATATTGGTCCACCCTGCAAGATTATATTTTGATCGGTATCAGTTCCATCATCCAGGCCTTTGCGCTGCGGCTGTTCTTCGTCCCTGCGCAACTGGCCTCGGGCGGGGTGAGCGGCATCTCGCAGTTGATCAACCATTACACGGGCTGGCCGATCGGCCTGATGGTTTTCGTCGGTAATATCCCGCTCTTTTTGCTCGGCTGGAGATTCCTCGGCGGGCGGAGCTTCGCCCTGCGGACGGCCTTTGCCATCGTGACCTATTCCCTGCTGGCGGACCTGATTCTCAAGCTGCCTCTCTTCGCCCCAGGCGGTGCGGCAACCAACCTGATCGCCGACCTGCAAGGCGACATCTTCCTCAACGCCCTGTACGGCGCCATCGTCAGCGGCGTCGGCTTTGGGCTGGTGTATCGCGCGCGCGGCACCAGCGGCGGCTCGGACATCCTGGCGCGCATCCTCAACCACTGGCACGGCGTGCCGATGACACAGAGTTACCTGATCGTGGACACGGCCGTGATCCTCTCGGCGGGATTCGTCTTCGGCTGGAAGCAGGCGCTGTACGCGATGATCACGCTCTACATCAGCGGCATCGTGGCCGAGACCACACTCGAAGGCGGCGGGACGGTCCGCACGGCGATGATCGTCACCGACCAGGCCGAGGCCGTCTCGAAACGCATCATCGAGGAACTGGTGCGCGGCGTGACCATCCTCGAAGGGACGGGTGGTTATACGGGCACGACCCGTCCTGTTCTGTACTGCGTCATCACCCGCGCCGAGGTGGCGGCCATCAAGTCCATCGTCCACGAGATCGACCCGAAAGCCTTCATGGTCATCGGTCTGGCGCACGAAGCGCTGGGCGAAGGATTCGGTCCGCTGAAGCAGCAGTAAAAATGAACCACGAAGACACTAAACCTTCGTGCCCCTAAGCCCCCAGCATGGGGATAGTGACCCTTCGTGGTAAAAAATTCATCCTTCACACCTGCACTTGCGTCAGGTGCAAGTGTC
>CAZGFR010000013.1:33549-52577 GCA_964524485.1 uncultured Anaerolineaceae bacterium
CTTCGTGGTAAAAAATTCATCCTTCACACCTGCACTTGCGTCAGGTGCAAGTGTCATTCATCCTTCCCCCTCATCTGATACAATACGCCCGATTTCAACCCTCGAATCTCGAATCATCCAATCTCTATTTATCTACTATCGGAACCCCAATGGCAAACGAAACCACACAAGTAATCTATTCAATGAATAAGGTCGGCAGAATCGTCCCACCCAACAAACAAATTCTGCGCGACATCTCGCTCGGCTTCTACCTCGGCGCCAAGATCGGCGTGCTCGGTCTCAACGGCGCGGGCAAATCCACCTTACTGCGCATCATGGCAGGCGTGGACAAAGACTACATCGGCGAAATCTCCCAATCCAAAGGCTACACCGTCGGCTTGCTCGAGCAGGAACCCAAACTCGACGAAAGCAAGACCGTGATGGAAGTCGTCAAAGAGGCGGTGCAGCCCATCGTCGAAATGCTGGCGCGCTTCGATGAGGTCAACGCCAAGTTCGCCGAACCCGACGCCGACTTCGACGCCCTCGTCGCCGAGCAAGCCAAACTGCAGGAACAACTCGACAAGCACGACGCCTGGAACCTCGAAAGCCGCCTCGAACTCGCCATGGACGCCCTGCGCTGTCCGCCGTCGGATACGCCCATCAACGTCTGCTCAGGCGGAGAAAAGCGCCGCGTCGCCCTTACCCGACTCCTGCTCACCGAACCCGACATTCTCCTGCTCGACGAACCCACCAACCACCTCGACGCCGAGTCCGTGGCGTGGCTCGAACATCACCTGCGCGACTACAAAGGCACCGTCATCGCCGTCACCCACGACCGCTACTTCCTCGACAACGTCGCAGGCTGGATCCTCGAACTCGACCGCGGCTACGGCATCCCCTACAAGGGCAACTACTCCTCCTGGCTCGAACAAAAACAGGAGCGCATCCGCCTCGAAGAAAAATCTGAAAGCCAGCGCCAAAAGACTCTCAACCGCGAACTCGAATGGATTCGCATGTCGCCCAAAGCGCGTCAATCCAAAGGACAAGCCCGCGTCACTGCCTACGAAAAATTATTGAGTCAAGAAGCCGAAGCGCGCCGCGAAGAACTGGAAATTTACATCCCGCCTGGTCCGCGCCTCGGTGACGTGGTTTTTGAATTTGACAAAGTCACCAAGAGTTACGGTGACCGCCTCATTCTTGACGAGTTTTCTGCTTCTGTTCCCCCAGGCTCTATCGTCGGGATAGTGGGTCCCAACGGCGCAGGCAAGACCACCCTGCTCAAGATGATCACAGGACAAGAAAACCCCGACAGCGGCACGGTCAAAATCGGCGAGACCGTCAAACTCTCCTACGTCGACCAGAACCGCACCCTCGACCCCGAGAAGACCGTCTACGAAGAAATTTCGCAAGGCGCGGACTTCCTTGAATTGGGTAAACGCAAGATCAACTCACGCGCCTACTGCGCCTCGTTCAACTTCCAAGGCTCCGACCAGCAAAAGAAAGTCGGCATTCTTTCAGGCGGTGAACGCAACCGCGTGCATCTCGCCAAGACCCTCACCGAAGGCGCCAACGTCATCCTGCTCGACGAACCCACCAACGACCTCGACGTCAACACCCTGCGCGCCCTCGAAGAAGCCATCGAAGAATTTGCAGGCGTCGCCCTCGTCGTCTCCCACGACCGCTGGTTCCTCGACCGCATCTGCACCCACATCGTGGTTTATGAAGGCGACTCCGTCGCCAAAATGTACATCGGCAACTGGTCCGATTACGAAGTGATGATGCGCGAGAAGTTTGGGCAGGACCTCACCCCGCATCGGGTCAAGTACAGAACGTTGAAGAGATAATGGTTTTGTAGGGGCGACTCGGCGAGTCGCCCCTACTGGTTCTCCCATATGAAGGAATCCACCTGCGGGACAAAAAATAACAGGACCCGGGCGGGAATGGACGATGTTCAACGCATCCAGTATGATTGCCGCATGAACCTCCAAGAGATTGCCAACCTCCGTCTGGTCAACCAGCAGATCGCTGGGACAAAATTCACATCCGCCAAGGAACTCGTCGCGTGGATGGGCGCGATACAGGCGCAGGATGCCCTGATGGTCAAGTGGGCGGTGGGGGTACGCCTGCCGAAGGCCACGGAAAAGGACGTGGAGGCGGCGCTGGATCGGGGTGAGATCCTCCGCACGCACGTGCTGCGGCCCACCTGGCACATCGTCAGCGCCGGCGACCTGCGTTGGATGTTGAGCCTGACTGCGCCGCGCATCCAGGCGGTAATGAAGTCACGCTACAGCGAACTTGGCCTGGATGCGGGGACGCTCTCGAAAAGCCGCAAGATGATCGAGAAGACCCTGCGCGGTGGAAGACACGCCACACGCGAGACCCTGATCCGCGCGTTGGAGCAGGCGGGCATCGCCACCGACGAAAACCGCGCCTCGCATCTCTTTGCAGCGGCCGAGTTGGAAGGCCTGATCTGCAGCGGCAAGGCCCAACAGGGAAAACAGACCTTTGCCCTGCTCGAAGAGTGGGTGCCGCCCAGCCCGCCCATCGAACGGGACGAGGCACTGGCGCGGTTGGCAACACGCTACTTCGTCAGTCATGGCCCCGCCACGCTGGAGGATTTCACCTGGTGGTCGGGCCTGACCGTGAGCGATGCGCGGCGTGCGCTCGAATCGGTGAAAGCGGAATTGCTGTCCACGGCTGCGGAAGAAAAAACGCACTGGTTCGCCAAGACGAGGGTCCAGCCGAAGGAGACGGCCTTCCTGCTGCCCGCCTTCGACGAGTTCCTCATCAGCTACAAGGATCGTTCCGCCACCATCACGCTCGATCATCAAAAACGCGCCTTTACGAGTAACGGCATCTTTCATCCCGTGATCGTGGTGGATGGGCGGGCGGTGGGGGTCTGGAAGCGGACTCTCAAACGGGACCAGGTACAAGTCCAGGCCGAGTATTTTGTCCCGATCACACCCGCCGCGCAGAAGCAGATCGAGGCGGAAGCCATCCGCTACGGCGTATTTCTGGGAAAGCTCCCCTTCTTGAGCGTCAAGAAATGAGACAGGGCGGCCCGTGGGCAACCTGTGCATCCCCGCCCTCGCCACTTGCGTATACAATAAGGATACGTACCCAAAATCTCTGGAGTCCCCATGCCTGAAACCCTGATCCAAACCAGCCATCTGATCAAACGCTATGGCGACAAGGTCGCCGTGAACGACGTCAGCTTCGAAGTGTACAGCGGCGAGGTGTTCGGCTTCCTCGGCCCGAACGGAGCGGGCAAAACCACCACCATCAAGATGATCGTCGGGCTGCTCCAGCCGACGGCAGGCACCGTCAAAGTGGCGGGATACGACGTCCAGGCCCAGCCCATGCTCTCCAAGGCTTCGAGCGGATACGTGCCCGACACGCCCAACCTGTACGCCAAACTGAGTGGACGCGAACTGCTGCGCTTCGTGGGCGACCTGTACAACCTCGACCGCCAGCAGACCGCCCGCCGCATCGACGAACTGCTCAAGACCTTCGACCTGACGGCCGCCGCCGATGACACCGTCGACTCGTACAGCCACGGCATGCAGCAGAAGACCTCGCTGGCCGCCGCGCTGATGCACGACCCGAAGGTGCTCGTCCTCGACGAGCCAACCGTCGGCCTGGACCCGAAGTCGGCCCGCCTGATCAAGGACATCCTGCGCCAGATGGCCGACCGCGGCGCAGCGGTGATGCTCTCCACGCACATCCTCGAGATCGCCGAGCGCATGTGCGACCGCATCGGCATCATCAACAAGGGCCAGCTGGTGGCCGTCGGCACCATGGACGAACTTCGCACCCTCGACAAGACCGGCGAAGCCAGCCTCGAAGACATCTTCCTCGGCCTGACGGGCGGCGCCGAAGAGGCCGAGATCGCCGAAATCCTGAAATGAACGACGCCCCGCTCCACCCCACCCTCCCCTCACCCGACCCGCGCATCCTGCCCGCGGTCTGGAAACTGTTGATCCTGCGCGTGCGCCTGACCTTCAACGGGTTTCGCCACGCCAAGCTCCGCCGCAAGATCGGCATGATCGTGTTGTGGTTGTTGATCCTGGGCTTTGCGGTCTTCCTGTTTGCGATGAGCAAACTGCTGCTCGATTTCCTGTCCTCGCCCGATCTGACCCAGTACGTGCAGATGGACCTGCAGCCCTTCCTGCGCATGATCCCCGCCCTGACGCTGACCGCGTTGTTCATGGGCATCCTGCTGACCAGTTTCGGCGTGCTGCTGCAAGCCCTGTACCTCTCGGGCGATATGGACTTCCTGCTGGCCTCGCCCGTGCCGATCCGCGCGGTGTTCATCGCCAAGCTGTTGCAAGCCATCCTGCCCAACTTTGCCTTGATCTGCCTCTTTGGCCTGCCCACGCTCTACGGGCTGGGTTGGTCGCTGGGATATAACTTCCTCTTCTACCCGCTTGTGATCGTCGTAATGATCCTGCTGGCGCTGGCCGCGGCGGGCATCTCCGCGCTGCTGGTCATGCTGGTGGTGCGAGTCCTGCCGCCGCGCCGCGCGGCCGAGATCCTCGGTTTCATCGGCGCCATCTTCGGTTTCACCTGTTCGCAGATGGGCAACCTGGCCAATGCCTACGGCGATCACGCCAGCAGCATCTCAGGGGCGCGCATCAGCGGGATGATGATGGCCGCCAGCACGCCCTGGCTTCCGCTCAACTGGGCGGGCCGCGGACTGGTGGCCGTGGGCGAAGGCCGCTGGCTCGAAGGCCTGGGGCTGGTCGTCCTCACCGTGGGCGTCTCCGCGGTCGTATTCATGGCCTCGCTGAATACCGCTGAGCGCTGGTACTACACAGGCTGGGCGGGCATGCAGGTCGTCGAGCGGAAGAAGAAGACGGTCCGCACCCCGCGCCCGATCCAGGCGGAAGCCGCTCCCGTTTCGGCGGGGCTGGCGCGGCTCCTCTCCGCCCCCGTGGCTGGCATCGTGCAAAAAGATTTCACCACCCTGTGGCGTGACCTGCGCAACCTGTCGCAACTCATCACGCCGCTCATCATGGGCGTCATCTACAGCTTCATCCTGTTCCGCGGCGCGGGCGAGGTCCCAGCGGGCCGCGGCGAGGCGCCCGACTGGTTCATGGACTCGCTGCGCCTGATGCTGGCCTACGGCAACGTGGGCATGTCCCTGTTCGTCGGCTGGACGTTGCTCTCGCGCCTGGCGGGCATGGGCTTCTCGCAGGAGGGCAAAAACTACTGGATTCTGAAGGTCTCGCCCGTGCGCAGTTCGCAACTGTTGGCCGCCAAATTTCTGGTGGCCTACCTGCCCACCATCGCGCTGGGGTCGATCTTCCTGGTTGGCATCGCAATTGTCCAGCGCATGTCCTTCCTGGATTTTGGCTACGGGCTACTTGCCATGCTGCTATGTCAGGCGGGCATGGCGGGCATCCTGCTGGCCTTCGGCGCGGCAGGCGCCAACTTCACCTGGGACGATCCACGCAAAATCAACGCCGGCGGCATCGGCTGCGTGGGCCAGATCGTGACCATGTTCTTCCTGCCGATCTCCTTCCTTCTCTTTATCGCCCCGCTGGGATTGGTCAGCTTCTTCCACCTGCCGCTAATCTACGGCTACCTGAGCGGATTGCTGATCGGCGGGAGTGTAGCCCTGGGCTGCGCGGTCGGCCCGTTGATGCTAGTCCGCAAGCGGGTGGAGCGCCTGGGCGAGGAATAGGCCCCGAAACGGGACCATGACCAACGTCCCATGCAAGGCGCGGAACAAATTGTGGACGGGAATCATCCTTCGGGTGTACAAATCATCCCGAGGAGAATGCCCATGTCCACACGCCTGTTCCGCCCCGCCCTGATCGCCCTGCTCATCCTGACCCTGACCCAGTCAGCCTGCGGATTGTTCGCGCCCCAACCCCAGCCCAGCCAGGCCGACATAGATAAGGAGGAGCAGGCGGTGTACGCCTTCTTTTCCAACGACGCGAACGGGCCAATGGTGATCTTGCAATATACAACAACCGACATCAACTCTGACAACCCGCAGCAAACGCTCGACTACGTCAAGTCTGGGTTGAAGAGCGTCTCGAAGGAAACGCTCGACAACTACATGGACCGCAATGCCCAACCCAGCCAGCTTTCGCCAGACATGGACCTGGGCGTGAAGTATGTGCTGTTGAGCGACGAAGAACGCGACGCGATCTTCAAGCAGTCCGACGGCTGGGACGCCTTCTACAAGAAGTATTCGATGGCGGGCTACACGGAGTTCTCGCGCGTGGGCTTCAACCGCACCCTTGACCAGGCCCTGATCTACGTCGGCTGGGTGGGCGGACCGCTAATGGGCAATGGCACGTATTATCTGCTTGAAAAGCAGAATGGCAAATGGATCATGAAAGAACAGATCATGGTCTGGATTTCATAAGGAGTCAGAATGAAACGAATCCTCTTCCTCACGCTTGCGCTGTCCCTGCTGCTCACGGCCTGCGGCGGAACCTCCTCCCCCACCCCTGCGCCGACCATCGAGATCTCCGACCCCGCCCGTCAACTCGAGGCGACGGCAGGCAGCACGTTCAAGCTCATGCTCGAATCCAACCCCACCACGGGCTACCACTGGGAGATCGTCGGCGCCCTGGATGAGACAGTGTTGAAGTTCGTCAGCAAGGACTACAAATCCACCAGCGAGCCTGGATTGGTGGGCGGCGGCGGGGTGGACGTGTGGACCTTCCAGGCGGTCGGCGCGGGTGAGGCCACCATCACCCTCGGCTACTATCCGCCCTCGAACACCCCCGTCGATCCCGCGCAAACGCAGACCTTCACGGTAAAGGTCAAGTAGAAAAAACAAAACCGCCCTGTGAGTTTCACGGGGCGGTCTGTATTTTGGATTGGGGATTAAGCAGGTTTGTCGGCTTGGGGAGCGGGTTCAGCAGGAACCGCAGGCGGGGAATCCAGCACCACGCGGGCGTTGCGCTTGCCCAGCCAGTACGCGCCGTAGAGCAGCGCGCCGAAGAAGGCCAGTTTTACCAGCCCGCCCAGCACGGCGAACGGGCCGAAGAACGGGCTGAAGCCGCCGCGCCCCATCATCATCGGGCTGTCGTGCCAGCCGCGGTTCCAGCCGTCATTGCCGCGCATCATCGGGCCGTCCCAACCGCGGGCCATCATAAAGCCCGAGTGACTGGTCCACAGGTAGGCCGCGAAGCTCACCGCGCCCAGCACCAGCACGACCGCTAAAATCCCAAGGATCCATTTCCAGATATTTTTCATCGTTTCTCCTTTTGTTGACAGCACAAAGGATAGCACGCGGGTGTAAAAAACTTGTCAAGATTTGATAATGGTTTCTTAAAACTGATGGGGGATGCGGCTGGCGTAACACAATCGCCCATGGATTGTTATACAATGATGTTGAACACAAGGTCATCTTCAAAACGCCGAATTTGAACTTAAGGAGGATACATCATGCGACCGCGTGTCTGGTTCGCCGCCCTTGCGCTTGCGCTGGGACTGGCAGGCTGCCTTTTCCCTGCGGAGGATTTATCCACGCCTACCTCCGCGCCCACGCCTGCACTCGTTTCCATTCCTTCATCCACGCCCACGCTTTCCCCCACCCGCACCCCGCGCCCGCCGACTGTCTACGCCACGGCGCGCGACTTCCCCGTCAACTGCCGCTTCGGGCCTGGCACCTTCTACGCCGTAGTGGACAACCTCACGCCGTTCCAGAGGGCGCAGGTGGCAGGTCGGGACATTAAAAGCGCGTGGTGGTACCTGCACAATCCGAACTTCCCCGACCAGTTCTGCTGGGTGGCGGCCAGCGCAACCGACCTGGACGGGGAAACGGAGTCGCTGCCCGTGGTGGATCCGCCCTATGTGACGGTCAGCAAGCTGGAGGTCCGCGCCGAACCGCCGCGCATCACGGTCGGCTGTGAGGCGTTCCCGCAGTACGTCCTCATCGTCGGCGAGATCACCACGGACGGTCCCACGCTGGTGGAATGGCGCTGGGAGACCAGCGCAGGCGAAGTCACGCGTGAGGAGCCGCGCGTCTTTACCGAGGCCGCCACGCAGACCGTGCAGAAATCGCTGGTGATCTACGGACCGAACAATTACTGGGCGCAGCTGCACATCCTCACGCCGAACGACGTGGTGATGCAGGTGCAATTCGTAGCGAATTGCATCCCATAGTCGATTTTTGGGTACAATCCAGCCATGTCTAAACTCAAATCTCCCCTCATGCTTTTCTTCATTGCAGTGCTGGCCATTGCCGTGCTGGCGCTCTTCGGACCCGAGGAGCAGTCGCTGGGCGCGAACGTGCGCATCGTCTACCTGCACGGCGCCTGGGTGCTGACCGCCGAGATCGCCTTCATCGCCGCCGCGCTGGCCGGGCTGGCGGGACTCATCGCCCGCCGCGATGTCTTCCACCATTGGTCCGCCGCGCTGGGACGGGCGGGCATCGTCTTCTGGGTGACGTACTTGCCGCTCTCGCTGCTGGCCATGCAGACCAACTGGAACGGCCTGTTCCTGTCCGAGCCACGCTTCCGCCTGGCGGTGACCTTCGCCGTGGTGGGCGTGCTGCTCCAGGTCGGCTTGTGGATGATGAGCAACAAACTGTTGACCTCGGCCGCCAACATCGCCTACATCGTCGTGCTGCGGGTCATCTTTGCCACCGCCGCCAACGTGATGCACCCGCCGCCTTCGCCCATCTTCAATTCGGGCAACTACGTCATCATCGGGTTCTTCCTGACGCTCAACCTGTTGACCTGGGTGGCGGCGTTTTTCCTCACCAGATGGTTCCTCACCTTCACCGATAAACCGTCTTAATTTCATGCGCTTCACCAAAACGCAAGCCCTGCTGGTCCTCCTCTTCCTCCTGGCCTTCTCCCTGCGCTTCCTCCGCATCGGCCAGGACGGATTCGGCAACCTGTACTATGCCGCCACGGTGCAGAGTCTGCTGACGAGCTGGCATAATTTTTTCTTTGCCTCGTTCGACCCAGCCGGCTTTGTGAGCGTGGATAAACCTCCGCTCGGCTTCTGGATCCAGGCCTTGAGCGTTTTGGTCTTCGGCTTCCACGGTTGGTCGCTGATCCTGCCGCAGGCGCTGGCGGGATCGCTCTCCGTGCTGGTGCTGTACAAACTCGTCCAGCGCACCTTCGGCGAAACAGCGGGACTGTTAGCCGCCCTGATCCTGGCTGTCACCCCCATCAGCGTGGCGACCGCCCGCAACAACACGCCTGACAGCCTGCTGACCTTCGTCGTGCTGCTGGCGGCCTGGGCGGCGATCAAAGCCGCCGAGACGGGCAAACTGCGTTGGCTGCTTGCTTCCGCTGCGCTGGTGGGCATCGGCTTCAACGTCAAAATGCTGCAAGCCTACCTCGTGGTGCCCGCGCTGTTCCTCTTCCTGCCGCCCCCGCATGGACTGCTCAAGCGCATGGGCCAACTGACTCTGGCCATGCTGGTGATGTTCGCGGTCTCGTTCGCCTGGCCGATCGTCGTGGATTCCACCCCCGCCGACCAGCGTCCCTACGTGGGCTCGACCTCCACCAACAACGAAATGGAACTGGTGGCCGTCCATAACGGGGTACGCCGACTGGGCAAGATTGTGGCCATCTTCGGGATCCGCGAAAAGAATCCCACCCCCGCAACGCCGACACCCGCGCCTGCTCCCGCGCAATCGGCCAATCCGCCCCCCGCAGCGGATTCCGCCAAAGTCTGGCCCGATGGCGGCCTGCCCGAAGTGGGCGACCCAGGCTTGCTGCGCCTGTTCAACCCGCAGATGGCAGGACAGGTCTCCTGGCTGCTGCCGCTGGCGCTGCTGGCCCTGGTCAGCGGCCTGGTCCGCACCTCGTGGAAACTACCGCTTGGCAAGGAGGCCCTGTTCTACTCGATGTGGGCGGGCTGGCTTATCCCCGCCGCGCTGTTCTTCAGCTACGGCGGCTTGATCCACCGCTACTACCTCGACATGCTGGCGCCGCCCGTAGCCGCCCTTGCGGCTGTGGGCCTGTCCACCTGGATGGCGGACTTCAACGCCAAACGCCGCTCCACCTGGCTGATGCCGCTCGCCATCCTCCTCACCCTGGGTACGGCCATCTTCTTCCTCGGGTATTACGAAAAGGCATATTTCGACGGGCTCCTGATGGGATTGACTGTCCCCTCAGCCGCCGCCCTGGCGTTTTGGGCCGTGGGATTCTTCAAAGGCCAGCGGACGGGTTGGCAGGCGGCGTTGATCATAGCGATAGTTCTCGCGTTGGCCTTGTCCGCTCTCGGGTTCCTTCCCAGGGTGAACCTGGTCTTCCTGCCCATCCTGGTCCTGGGGTTGGGCGGCGCTATCTACCTGATCTTCCGCCTTCGTTCCATGAACGAGTCCATTCTCATTCCGATCCTGTTCTCGATGCTGCTCACGCCCTTCGTGTGGGCCACCACCCCCCTGTGGATCGGCGGGGACGTCACCCTGCCCCATGCCTCGCCGGACCTGGTTTACTATGGCGGGCAACGGGACCATCTAAGCAAGTATGAAGCGGCGGCGGAGTTCCTGCAAGCGCGGTATCAGGATGAAACCTTCCTGGCTGCCACCGAGAATGCCGTGGTCGCCTCGCCCCTGCAACTGCTGACGAAACAGCCCGTCATGGCCCTGGGCGGATTCACGGGCGCGGACCCGATCCTGACCGTGGACGAACTGTCCCAGCGCGTGGCCGCTGGCGAGGTGCGCTTCTTCCTGCTCGAACAGCGCGAACCCAACGACTCCAAATACGCCGCCTGGGTCTTCGCCCACTGCACCCAGGTCCCGGGCGTCACCCTGCCCGACAAACTCCACCTCTACGACTGCCGCCCATGAACATGGACACGCTCAAACTCCTCCTCGTTGCCCTGGCCGCCCTGTGGATGGTCTACACCCTCGTCGACTATCTGGTGCCTTTCTTCTACGGCCTGCCCGCCAAGCCCACAAGACACACTCGCATCCGCAAGGCGCTCAAACTGGCAAAACTGCGTCCGGGTGAGACGCTGATCGATCTAGGCTGCGGAAGCGGACGGGTGCTGGTCCTCGCGGCGAAAGAGTTCGGAGTGCAGGCGGTCGGCATCGACGCGGGGCCGGCGCAGGTCGCCCGGGCGTGGGTCAACAGCCAATTTAACGGAGTCGGCTCACAGGTCCAGGTGCGCTGGGGAAATTTCCTCAAAGCAGACCTCTCCAACGCGGACGTGGTCTTCGCCTACCTCACCTCCGATTACGTCCCGAAACTCGAATCCAGGCTGGCGTCGCAACTCAAACCCGGCGCGCGCGTGGTGACCATCTCGTTCGACTTCTCCAATTGGGAGCCCGACGCCTTCGACGAGGACGAATTGATCTTTCTATACAACATGCCGCCCACCCCCGGCGACCTCGGCACCTATCTCGCAAAACAAGGTTGAACATGCCTACTCCTGAATTGTTTATCGACGCCCGCGCCGAACTCGGCGAGGGTCCTTTTTGGGACGCGCGCACCCAGACCCTCCATTGGCTGGACATCCTCAACAAACGCGTTTACGCGAGGGCGGACCTGCTGGCCCAACTGGACGAATTCGTCGGATGCGCGGCCCTGCGCCGTGACGGCGGCCTGATCCTGGCCTTGAAAAGTTCCATCGTGGACCTCAAACCCGATTCCGTTGAACCAGCCATCCTCGCCACTTTGAACGAACCCGAGAACAACCGCTTCAACGATGGGAAATGCGACCCCGCAGGGCGCTTCCTGGCAGGTAGCATGGACATGAACGAGACCGACCCCACGGGCGCGTTGTACTCGTTCGACGGGAAGACCGTCACGAAACTGCTCTCGGGCATCACCATCTCCAATGGCCTGACGTGGAGTCCCGACTACAGAACCTTCTACTACACCGATACACCCACCCGCCAGGTGACCGCCTTCGACTATGACCTGGCCACGGGCCAGATCGCGAACCCGCGCCCCGCCGTCCGCGTGCCAGACGGACTGGGCTGGCCCGACGGCATGACCTCCGACACGGACGGCAACCTGTGGATCGCCCTGTGGGGCGGCGCACAGGTCACGAAGTGGGACCCACGCACGGGGCGTCTGCTCGAACAGATTTCCCTGCCCGTCCTGCAACCCTCCTCCTGCATCTTCGGCGGCGCGGACTTGAACGAACTATACGTCACCTCGGCGCGCAAAGGCTTGAGCCAGGAAAAACTGCAGGAGTATCCACTCTCGGGCGGGGTGTTCAAAATCACCACAGACGTGACGGGCATGCCCACCTTCCAGTTTGCTGGATAGGCCCCGCAGGAATCAAACGACCGCCTTCTTCAAGGCGGTCGTTTTGTTTCAGGGGTCTTTCGCTCAATCCGCGTTGGACGGGCTGGCGGCCTTGCGCATCTGCTCGTCCTCCATGGTTCGGATGCCGTTCCGCACCTGATTGTTGAGCTTATCCACCTCGACCTGGAACTTCCCCAATTCGGTCTGCAGTTTATTTAGGCTATCAAGCACGTAGTTATCCGCTTCCGCGCGGATGTTATCAGCCTCAGCCATCGCCTGGGCCTTGACCTGGTCGGCGCGGCGTTGGGCATCGACCGCGATGCTGTCCTTCTGGACCAACTGGTCGGCCTTTTCGCGCGCCAGGGCCAGGGTGCGGTTGGCTTCCTCCTGCGCCTGCGCCATCACGCGGTCGCGTTGGGCGAGCAGTTGCTGGGCCTTCTTCACCTCGTCGGGGATGGCGATGCGCATCTGGTCGATCAACTCCAGCATGCGATCCTCGTCCACCACCACGTTGTGGGTGAACGGGACGGCCTTGCTTTCGTTGAAGAGTTCTTCGAGTCGGTCAATCAGTTGCAGAATGTCCATAAGGCTCCTCCGCGGGAACGGATGATTCCAATTCTATCTCATTTTTAATCCCGCAACGCGTTGGGTGGACTGTGTTTCTCGGTCATCTCGTTCAGTTTACGTTTGAGCGCTGCGTGCACGTGCGGCGGGACCATGCTGGAGACGTCACCGTTCAACATGGCAATCTCGCGCACCGTGCTGGACGAGAGGAAGGTATGCTGCTCGGCGGTGATCAGCGCCACGGTCTCGATGTCGGTGGCCAGGCGTTGGTTGGCCAGCGCCATGCGGAACTCGAACTCGAAATCCGAGAAGACGCGCAATCCGCGCACGATGACCTGCGCCCCGCTCTTACGGGCAAAGTCGATGGTCAGGCCGCTGTACCCCGTCACCTTGACCTTGGGGTTGTCCTTGAACGACTCGGTCACCAGCGCGATACGCTCCTCGGGGGAGAACATCAGGGTCTTAAGAGGCTTGTCGTACACAGCCAGGATGACCTCGTCGAACAGGCGCGAGGCGCGGGCGGCAATGTCCATGTGACCATAGTGGATGGGGTCGAACGTGCCAGGGAAGAGGGCTCGAACCATTACATCTCCATGAAAGAGTAGGGGCACGGCAAGACTGATTTGACCTTGACGATCCAGTCCCCGCCGTGCCCCTACAGGATTTAACTTACATCACCCTTGCCCGTCATCCCCCAGAAGCGGCCGAAGGCCTCGGAGAGCAGGGCGTGGTCGGGCTGGGACAGGTCGGCGTCCAGTTCAAAGAGGGCCTGCGCCTGGGCGCGGGCTTTCTCGATCAGGGCCACATCCGTCAGGCTGGCCATGCGCAATCCGCTGCCGTAGCCCGATTGACGCGTGCCGAGGAATTCACCCGGGCCGCGTTGTTGCAAATCGCGTTCGGCCAACACAAAGCCATCATTGGATTCAGCCATGGCCTGCAGGCGTTCGTTCTCGGTAGCATCCTCGTGCGTGGGGATGAGCAGACAGTACGACTGCGCCGAGCCGCGTCCCACGCGTCCGCGCAACTGATGGAGCTGTGCCAGGCCGAAGCGGTCCGCGCCTTCGATCAGCATCACAGTAGCGTTGGGCACGTCCACGCCCACCTCGACCACCGTGGTCGAGACCAGGATGTCGTACTGGCGATCGCGGAACTTGAGCATGGCCTCGTCCTTTTCGGCAGGCTTCATGCGTCCATGCAACAGACCCAGTTTGAGGTCGGGGAAGATTTCCTTCGAGAGCGTCTCATAATCGTCCACAGCGGCGCGGGCTTCGATCTTGTCGCTTTCTTCGATCAGCGGGTAGATGATGAAAGCCTGACGTCCATCCTTGATCTGCGAGCGGATGAGCGTGAAGGCGCGCTCGCGTTCCTGCGGGCGCAGCACGTAGGTGTTGATGGGCTGTCGGCCCGCGGGCATCTCGTCCATGATGGACAGGTCGAGGTCGCCGTACAGGGTCAGTGCCAACGAGCGCGGGATGGGCGTGGCGGTCATCACCAGCAGGTGCGGATTGCTACCCTTCTGGCGCAGCGCCGCGCGCTGGTCCACGCCGAAGCGATGCTGTTCGTCGATGACGGCGAATTGCAGATCCTGGAACGTGACGGGGTCCTCGATCAGCGAATGCGTGCCGATGACGATCTTGACATCACCTGCCGCCAGTTTCTCGTTGATCTCGTTCTTCTCCGCCTCGGGCGTGTCTCCAACCAGCAGGCGGATCTGTCCCTCTTGCAGGACTCCGTTCTCGCCCGCCAGCAGTTTGACGAAGTTGCGATAATGCTGTTCCGCCAGAATGGACGTAGGCGACATGATGGCGGCCTGCGCCCCGCGGCTGACGATCATGGCCGCCGCCAGCGCCGCGACCACGGTCTTGCCCGAGCCGACGTCGCCTTGCAGCAGACGGTTCATGGGCTTACCCGACTTCAGGTCGTTGCGGATATCGGCCAGGGCGTGCTGTTGGGCCTCGGTCAGCATGAAAGGCAGCGCGGAGATGCGCGCCCCAAACCAGGCGTTGTCCACCTCGAAGACGCGCGCCTCGACCGACTTCCAGTCGCGTTTCTGGCGCAGCACGCCGACCTGCAGATAAAAGATCTCGTCGAAGGCCAGACGCGCGCGCGCCGCCTTGAGGCTGTCCTGGGTCTTGGGAAAATGCGCCTGGATCAGCGCCTCGCCCAGCGGCATCAATCCCGCGGACTTGCGCACGCTCTCGGGCAGCGGGTCGGCCACCGAAGGCGCCCAATAATTGATGACCTGCCCCATCAGGTTACGCAGCCACTTCTGCGTGATCTTTTCGGCCAGCGGATAAATGGGGACGATGCGGTTGGTGTGCAGGTTCTCGGCTTCGACAGGTTCGAAGTCGGGGTTGTTCATGATGAGCTTGCCGAGGTATTGCTCCACCTTGCCCGAGACGGTGATCTGGTCGGTCGCCTTCAGGCGGTTGGCGACCCACGGCTGATTGAACCAGGTCAGGCGCAGGGAGCCCGTGCCATCGGTGAGGATGGCTTCCACCACCTGGGCCTTGCCGCCGCGGATGGGACGCAGCGCCACGCTCTGGATCATGCCCAGCACGGTCAATTGCTCGCCGTACCAGATGGATTTGATCGGTTTGAGCTGGCTGTAATCCTCGTAGCGGCGCGGGAAGTAGTACAGCATGTCGCCGAGGGTGTGCAGGCCAAGCTGTTTGAGCGTCTCGGCGTGGCGCGGACCGACGCCCTGCAACACAGTCAGCGCGGCGTTGAGGGCGGCAGGGGTGGCGGAGGTCTTCGCACCGGGCACCACATCAGAGCGGGCGGGCGCCGCAGGGCGCGGACGCGGAGCGGGCTGGGGCTGGGACTCCGCAGGTTTATCGGGGGCAGGCTTCGGGGCGGACTGCGGCGCGGCCCTCGGGGCGGCGGGCGCCTGGGACTGCTGCTTCTGTCCCACTTCGGGGTAAGTCTCCCCAATCCGCTTCCACAGGCCTTTGAGGGCGTCGGCGCGCGAGGCGGGGGTCAGGCTTTCGTAGGAGCGCAGGCGCTGGACGACGGCCTGGATGACCTCTTCGGTCAGACCGTCGGCGCGGGCTTCCCCCTCCCAGTAATCGAGCATTTTGGCGAGGCCGCCGATGATGGCGGTGTTGTTATAGCCGTTTCCATGTTCGAGTCGAAAGAATTTTCTGAGTTTTTCCAAAGATTGCTGCATGGGAGGTATTTTATCATGGGCAGGACGGGCGGCGGCTTCCAGCGGCCAGCGGGCTTACAAAATTATCTACCCCCGAATGTCCTATTTCCATGTATGGGTTCCCCTTTTATGTTATCTTTGGCCCGACTCAGTAAAGGAGAGGTGCCATGAAAGGGAACTTTGTATACGAGGCGGCCCGCAGGTTCATCCAGGCCTACGCTGGCTTGATGTTGAAGTTGGACATTCAAAAACACGCAGATGTGCCGAAGGGGCCCACCTTGTTCGTTGCCAACCACCCAAGCGCCACCGACCCATTCCTGCTGCACCTGCTGGATCGGATGAGTGTGCTCATTACGGCCAACGCCTTTGCCTTCCCGCTCTTCGGGTCGATCCTGCGGCGCGGGGGGCAGATCGCTGTGGAGCCAGGCGGGGACGCGCTGGAACAGGCCACCTGCCTGCTACGCGCGGGACGCTCCATCGGCATCTTCCCCGAGGGGACTTTCAGTCCGCAAACGGGCGGATTCGGTCAGCCGCGCAACGGGGCTGCCCGCCTGGCGCTGACCACGGGCGCACACGTCGTGCCCGTGGGCATCTACCTGCCGCGCGAGCGCAGCCTGCGCATCTCCTCGAAACTGGCGGGCCGACCGACGGTGGGCTACTGGTACCTGCGCGGACCCTATGCGCTGACGGTGGGCCAGCCCATGCGCTTCGAGGGCAACCCCGAGGATCGCGAGCGGGTGGTCTCGGTCACGCGCAGCATCATGGAGCGCATCATGGATCTGGCGCGCGAGAGCGAATATCGCTTGCAGGGCATGCCTTCCACCACCTAATAAAACTGAAAGTTGCGTTTTAAGGCAGGCCATGTTAAAGTAACTGATAGGGTGGATGCAAATCTCAGTGAAAGGAGGTGGCTGCCTTGCTACTATACGCGAAGGAAAGGGCTCAGGGCCTTGTTGAATATGCATTGATCCTTGTTTTAGTTTCACTGGCCGTTTTTGTGGCGCTACTCATCTTTGGCCCCCTGCTCGGCAATATTTTTAGTGGCATCAATAGTAGTCTCGCTGGATCATGAATGATGCGAAACTCCCGCTGCGGCGGGAGTTTTTATTGCAAGAAATAATAACGGCGGATGTAAAATCCGCCGTTCGTTTATAAGGTGACTAACGCAGGTTGTCGGGTCAGCGTGGCCTGCATGGACCAGGGTCCCGTCCAGGTGACGGTGACAGGCAGCAGTTTGCCGCGCAGGTCCTGGTCCGATTCGACGAAGACCAGTTTGTTGGTGGGCGTGCGTCCGCGCCAACGGTTCTTGACCTTGTCCTCGAAGAGTACGTCCACGCTCTGGCCGAGGTACTTCTTGTTGATGTCGCCCACGACCTGTTCCTGCAACTCCTCCAGCATGCGGAAGCGGCGCATCTTCTCTTCGGCGCTGACATTGTCTTCCATGCGGCGGGTGGCCACGGTCCCTTCACGGACGGAGTAGCGGGCCAGGTGGGCCACATCCAGCTTGAGGTCCGCGAGCACCTGGTAGGTCTGCATGAACTGTTCCTCGGTCTCACCGGGGAAGCCGACGATGATGTCGGTGGCGATGGAACAATCGGGCAGGCGCTGGCGGATCCTGGCCACCAGATCGCGGTACTCCTGCTGAGTGTAGCCGCGCTTCATGTTGGACAGCACCTCATCGTCGCCCGCCTGGATAGGCAGTTCGATGTGCGGCATCACGCGCGGGAGTTCGGCAATGGCGTCGATCAGGTCATCGCCGAAGTAGTTGGGGTGTGAGGTCAGAAAGCGGATGCGTTCGATACCATCCACCTCGTGGACGAGGCGCAGCAATCCCGCCAGGTTGGGACCGTCGGGGACGTCTTTGCCGTAGCGGTCCACGATCTGACCGAGCAGGGTGATCTCCTTGACGCCCTGTTTCGCCAGCGAGCGGACCTCGGCCACGATGTCGCCGACTGGACGCGAGCGTTCGACGCCGCGCTTGTAGGGGATGATGCAGAAGGTACAGGCGTGCGAACAGCCGTACACGACAGGCACGTGCGCCATGACGAGGTTGCCGCGTTCGGCGGCCGGCAGGATAAGTTCCTCGTCCATCATCAGGAAGCGGCGCGCCGTCTCGGCATCTTCCAGTGAGTGGACCTCGCCCTGGGTCAGGTGCGAGATCAACGGTCCCGGGTCGGAGGGCGGCGAGAAGACGTCCACGAAGGGCAGGCGCTGTTTCAGCTTTTCCGTGCCGCGCACGCCGACCAGGCAGCCCATCAGGTTGATGATCAGGTTGGGATTCTTGTCCTTGAGCGGCTTGAGCGACGACAGGCGGCCGTAGGCCTTGTCCTCGGCGGACTGACGCACGACGCAGGTGTTGAGGACAATCACGTCCGCCTCTTCGGGTTTATCGGTAAACGAGTAGCCAAGATGCTCCAGCGACGAGCCGACCCGCTGTGAGTCGGCCACGTTCATCTGACAGCCTTCGGTCCAGATATGGTATTTCATAGGGCGTGAATTATACCAATGTTGTCCACGTTTTTTATGGTAAAATCGCCTGCGCCTGGAGGGATGGCCGAGCGGCTGAAGGCGCATGTCTTGAAAACATGTTTGGTTCACACCAACGTGGGTTCGAATCCCACTCCCTCCGCTGGAAGTTGCAGGTTTGCATGTTGACGGGTTTGCCGCTTGCGGGTATAACGTGTCAACATTCGAGTTTGTGAACTTTCGACAATCGAATTTGGGGAGGTGCCAGAGTGGCTGAATGGGCTCGCCTGCTAAGTGAGTGCCGGGGTAACTCGGTCGCGGGTTCGAATCCCGCCCTCCCCGCCATAACGAAGACACGTCCGTGAGGGCGTGTTTTTGTTTTCGATTGGGCGTGAAATCACCAAGGATGAACAAAGATAAACGGGGATAAATCTTTGTTCATCTCCGTTATTTCTGGAAAATATCCGAAGACGTTTCGCCATTCCATTCGATGTCGAAAGTGGAGGCTTGCAGCGGACTGATGCCGTGCCGACGGGCGAGGGTCACATAATGAAGGATACTCCGTCCCTGCGCCAAGGCGGGCAAGGGATCATGCACGTCGAACAGGACATCGCGACTGTGGGTGAAGGTATCCAGCCAGCGTTTGAACTTCTTCTTGCGGAGCGCCTCGGGCAGGGCATAGACCA